>JANOQP010000512.1:0-6521 GCA_031414895.1 Saprospirales bacterium | reverse complement strand
GTCCACTTTCGACAGCGCGGTTTTTTTTTGTTTGAAAAACTAAAAATCATTCAGTTTTGCCGCCAATAACGCACCCCGACAGACAGCGCGGAATAGCTTTCACGCACCCATTCGATGTACGGGTTGCCGCTTTCCAACAGGAGCGGTCGCTGGAAAAAGCCAAAAAAATTGAGCTCCGGGCTGGCCTGCCACGCGATGCCCGCGCCCAGCAGTGTTTGTTTGCTCGCCAAAAAAAGCCGCGAATTGCTCAATTTGCTCTGAAAAACATAGCCAAACGTCATCCCCGTAAAAAAATGCCATCGCTGCCCCGAGGTCGAGGAGACCAAAAAAGCGGAGGCCGAGGCGATTTGCGAGGTCGATTTGTTGTCCGGCGATTTGAACACCGAGTTCCAATCGCCCTGCAAAAAATAGTGCGTCCGGCGGTTGAGCGCATTGTAATAATTGAGGCCGAGGCCCAATTGGCTCCGGTCGTTGCTCAAGCCCTTTTTCAGTTCAGGGGTCCGGGCAATTGGGAACGAGTAGTAAAGTTGCGCCGTCAGTTCCGGGATGTTTTCAAAAGGCACGGCACGGATCCGCGCCCCGATCGCCGAAAGCCCGCGATAGGTTTTCCCGGTCGCCGTATCGGACGAAAAAACACGGAGCGGCGAGGTGCGGGCATGGTCGTCAAGCCGCAGTTGCGAATAACGGAACTCCGCGCCGAGGTCCCAACGGGCGGATTTTGAAAACCCATAGGAAACGCGGAGCAGGTTGTCGAGCCGCGAATAACGATAGCGGTTCGAGACCCTCCCCGACGCGCCGCCCGAGGCCGGGTCGTATGCCCGCGAGGCGAGCCAAAAGGAGGCGAGCGAATTGCTCAAATTGAGCTCCAGTTTGTCCTTTTCCAGCACGAGCGGCGAGATGCCGAAATAGCCCTGTTTGAATTTTTCGGGCGGTCTTTGGGCCGTCGCAGCGGGCGGTTTGACCTGCGAATGGGCTGTTTGAAAAAATAGGCAAAGGCAAAAAATGACCGTCCCGATCGATGTTTTTTTGCAAAAAATGAATTTGCTCATAAGGCAGCGGGTTTGTTTGTCAAGTGAAAAAGGTGTCTATGGAAATTTTGCCGTCGAGTGCATGATCAAGATCTGCCGGCCATCGTACAACGACCTGACCAAGATCATCTGGTTGTCGGGCGAAATGTTGAGGTCCCTGAACCAAGCGACCTCCTTTCCGGCGCAGTCGATATATTTACTTGGCATGTTGTACTTCGCGACCGACGGGTCTTTTGGGTTGACGAACTGGCCCTCAAAATTCTCGAACCGCCTTTCTGGCGAGACCCCAAGCTGCTTGGACCGGTCGATCCGCAGGAAAACGTAGTTTGACTGCTTGTCCACGATGCCGGAAATCGAGTTGAAATTGAAAAAGGTCTCGTGGTTTTGCCCAAAAAAATTGTTGCACGCGCTCAACTCAAAACTACCGCCCGCATTGAGCGAGGTCTTGTGGATGGTATCGATTGTGCCCGTAACCGGGTCGGTGACATATTCCTTATTGGCGTTCAGCCAAATGCAATAGGCCCCATTGTAGGCGGTCAGCCATGCGTTGTCGATGCTCGGCGGGTAGCTCGTCGGCGTGGACGGGAAGAAAATCTCCGGCGACGAGGGGAAAACAAAACCGGGCTGGTTGAACAATGCCCCGTTTCCAACGATTTTGATGCCGACCGGGGTAAAATCGCCGCAGTCCGGGTCCTCCACTTTCAGTTCCGACAGCCCGGTTGCCCCGGCGGGGACGGTGACAATCAGGCCCTCATTGGCCACAAAATGAATGTTTTCGCCGAGCTTGTCGCCAAAAAAGACCTGCCTGCCCGCCAGCGATTCGAGCGGTTGGGCGGTGATGCGGATCTGGGTGCCCTCCTCGCAGGTCTTCGGGGTGATGTCCACCCCGACGAGCGATTCGCATTTCGGGTTGCAGTTCGAAAAGAACAGCAAGGACAGACCGAGCATGGCCAAAAAGTACTTTTTCATAGGTGGGTAGAATTATGGTGAACAAAAAAAGGAGCGGGCCTCAGAAGCCCAACTTCAGGTTTAGGATAAGGTCATCTTTCATTTTTTCAAATTCCGCGATCTGGCTGTCGAGCCGCGCCGCGCTTTCCCCGACGGCCTCCTCGGCGGCCTTCGATGCCTTTCCGCGCGAGAGGTCTTTGATTATCCAGCGGCGTAAATTCCCATTGACCGACGTGTCCAGCGGATAGATCCCCTTGCCGTGCAGCTCTTTGAGCAAAAACGCGTAGGTGTCGATCGCCCCGTGGGCCAGCGCGGCCTTTTCCCAATAATGCCCGACGGCCTCGATATGCGCCTGCTCGAGGCCCACGACCTGCGCGTATGCGGCGTTGTATTGCTCCTCTTTTTGGTAGAGGTGCTGCCGCATTGGCTCGTTTTGGGGCAAAAAATAGCCGGCAATCAAATCAGGATGGAGGTTGTCGCGGAGGTTTTTGGCTTTGTCGGCATAGTCGTTGAGCGTCGCGGAGACCTCGTCGAAAACCTTTTTTTGGCGGAGGTATTTTTCCTCTAAAGCGTCGGCCAATTGGTCCATCAGCCGTTTGACCGATTGGCGGAGCTCGGCGATCTCGTCCTTTTTTTGGCGGAGCTCTTCGGTCATTTCCCCATTTTCCTTTTCAATTTCCGCGATTTTCGCCTCTTTTTCGAGCATGATATGCTCAAAATGGATCACCGTGTCGAGGAGCACCCGGTGCATGGCGGCCAGTTGGCGGGCGTTGAGTTGCCGCTCTTTTTCGTGCCCACGGATCCTTTTGTTGAGCTGTTCGACCTGTTCGAGGAGCCGCTGGTTTTTTTGTTCGCAGACCAGCACCTGAAAATCCTCGCCGGGCGGCAAATTGACGATGCCGGAATAAGGGGAGATCATCTGCGCCACCGTGTTCGTCAGTTCGATGCTGATGAAATCCCGGTCGGGCGGCAGCGGCAGGCGAAAATTGCCCTCCTTGTCCGTGATATCGGAATCATATTCGCGGATCGCCACCTTGACATCGGGGATGCCCACCGCCGCACCGTCGCGGATGGCCACGACGCGCCCAGTGAGGAACTTTGGCGGGCCGTCTTGACAAAAAATATCGGAAAAAAGGCCGCAAAAGAGCAGCATTGCAGCAAGGAGCGGGAGGCGTGTGTTTGTCATTTTTCGATCGAGAAATAGGTGAAAATCGATCCAGCAAAAAATCTTGGGACAAAAATCAGATTTTGCCCCAATATAAAAATTACCCAATTGGGTATAAATAGTGCCGAATGTCCAGCGGTCTATCCTAAATTTTGAAAAATAATCATCACCCGATTGCCGATCAGTTCGGCACTTTGACCTCCTGAAAAACGGCTGCGTCAAGCCCGACCATATCGTCCAGGACCACCCTCCCGCCGCGACGGAGCACGAGCCGCACCGTTTTTTGCGGGATTTCGGGCAACGAAAATTCGAACGCGCCGTCGGCCCCAGAGACCGTTTTGGCCAGCCCGTCGGCAATCTCGAGCTGGATATTTGGTGCGGGCTGCAAGTTTGGCCGGAGTGTTTTCCCCCGAAAATTGTTGATCTTCATTTCCACAAAAAAGTCCACCGGCCCGCCCGGTTTCGGCAGCACCGTGCTTGATTGCCGTGCGATGGTTGCCGGGAAATTGAGGTTTTCGAGCGACAATCTGAGCGGCTTGCCCACGCTTTCACCGGGGATGTTGCGAAAAACAACCGCGCCGCCGCCCGCCGGGACCGGTTGTGCCTCCGACGTGAAACCGCCCGCCGAGACCCGCGCCATGCCCGTCAGTTTCCAGTCCGGGTTGGCCGGGGCGACGGTGATATTTGCCGTCAGGTCCATGGTTTTTGGCGCAACCGGGACAACCTTTTCAGTCTGCGAAATTTGGCCGTGGCCAAATTTTCCGAGCCAAGTTATTCCCAAAAAAAGGGCAAAGACTAGCGCGGTCACCGCCGCTGCCCACGGCCAAACATGCCTCAAAATAGGTCTTGCGGGCATCGCCGGGTCGTGTGAAGGGTCGGTTTTTGGCGGTTCTTCGCGGTGACGAGGCAGTGGCCCTGGCTTTTCCGGGGCCGGTGCCCGATCTTTTTCGACCTGTTTGACGAGGTAAAAAAGGGCATCGGTGATAATGTTCCGTTCGAGGTTTTCGTCCTCCCGCGAGATGGTGCCCTTCAAGATTGAAAGGTCGAGGCGGTGGTTTCTGGCCTTCAATTGTAGGGCCACTTTTTCAAGCTCCTCCGATCCGGCAACCTCGCCCGCAAGCAGGTCGATCGCCTCGACGATGCTGCCGCTGATAATGAGCTGCCGGGCTTGATGGATTTTGTCGGGATGGTCGTTCGTCATGTATTGTTCTTGATTTCATGGCGAAGATAGATTTTGAAAAAACCTTTTATGACATTTGACCAAATTTCGTGAACAATGGGGCTTCTTTTATGGTGCAAAAGCAAGTTCAAACAAGGCCCATAATCTTCAAAAAAAGCTCCTGCGGCTTGAAAGGCTTGGCGAGGTAATCGTTCATCCCGACCTCAAAACAGCGGTCCATTTCGAGGCGTGACGAGTTGGCCGTGAGCGCGATGATCGGCACGTCGCTATCCTCGCGGATGCGGCGGGCGGCGTCGATGCCGTTCATGACCGGCATTTGGATGTCCATCAAAATAATTTGGTAGCCATGTTCGCGGTGCTTTTCGACGCCGATCATGCCGTTTTCGGCGATGTCCACCGAGACATGGTCCGACCAAGTGGTGAGCACTTTTTTGGTCGCGATCTGGTTCAAAAAATGGTCCTCGACGAGCAGGACGCGGACCGGGCCGCTTGGCATATCGCCCGATTTTGGCCGGACGACCTTCGGCACTTTGAACGGGACCTCAAAATGGCAGCTCGTCCCTGTGCCTTCCTTTGACGAAATTTCGAGCTTCCCTTCGAGTGTTTTGACGAGCTTCGAGACGATGGAAATGCCGATCTCGTGCATCCGTTCCTCGTTGTTCGTGTCGGCGCCCGAATAGCTTTTGAGCAGGTTGTCGGAGTTCAAAAGCTCCTTCAACCGCGCCGGGGCCATGGCCCTGCCGGAGTCCTTTATTTTGACGATCAAATCAAGCCCCTGCCCGTCGGTCTCGCGGCCCGAGATCTCGACCCGAACGACGCCCCTTTTTTCGGAAAGCCGGATGGCGTTGTTCAGCAAATTGTAAAAAACCTGCGTCAGTTTTCGCACATCACCGACCAGTTTTTCGGGGATGTTTTTATCGATTTCATACTCAAAAAAGACGGAAGCGGAGTCGGCCTTGATCTGAACCAATTTGCGCAAGCTGGCCAAAAAATCGCGAAAAGTGAACGTCTCCTCCTCTATTTTCATCTTTTCCGCCGACAATATGCTGAAATTGAGCAGGTTGTTGATGATGATCGACAGGTCATCGACCGAGGTGCGGAGGCCTTCGAGCAGCTCTTTTTGGGCAGACGAAACAGCCGTGTTGTCGAGCAAATAGAGCAAATTGACGATCGAGCTGAGCGGCGTCCGGATATGGAAGGACATGTCGCCCAGCACCTCTTCCTTCATGTGCGTGGAGCGCGAGGCGAGGTTTTTTTCGACCAAAAGTTGCTCGCTCACCTTCCTTTCGGTGATCTCTTGGATGATGCCGCAGAGCTGGAGTTTGTTGGTGGTGTCGTCAAAATTGATGCGGGCCGTCGCCGCGAGGTGGCGGATATTGGTGCCGTTGACGACGATGCGGTGCTCGATGCGGTGCTGTTTTCCATCGCGCTGCGCGTTCTCAAAAAACTGTTCGACGCCCGCCCGGTCTTCCGAATGGACGAAGCCGAGATAGGTGTTCATCGATGGGTTGAGCGAGCGCGGCTGGCAGCCGAAAATGCGGAATATCTGGTCCGTCCAGATCATTTGATTGCTCACGACATCCATTTGCCAATTGCCAAAATGGCCCATTTCTTCTGCGTCGAGATATCTTTTTTCGATGGCCGAAAGTTGGGTGACGGCCTCGGTCTGTTTTTGCTGTTCCTTGAAACGCTGTTGCGCGTAGCGGATCGAACGACCCAAAAGTTTGCCGTCAAACTGGCCCTTCACCAAAAAATCCTGCGCCCCGGCCTTGACCGCCTGGTTGCCGACAATCTCGTTGTTGATGCCCGTCATGACGATGACCGGGATGCCCGAGACCTTCTCCAAAAGCGTGGTCAAAGTCCGGAAGCCCGCCGAGTCCGGCAAGGTCAAATCCAAAAGGATCATTTGGATATCGCCCCGGTCGCGCACGATTTCGACGCCCTCAAAAAGGGTGTCGGCATGAAAAAGGTCGTGCCGGACAGAAGCCTCGTTGAGGTATTCGCGCACGAGGACCGCGTCGGCCCGATTGTCCTCGATTAGCAGGATTGGTAAAGATTTGTTCGTCATGGAAATTGATTAAAAATGGCGGACGGCGGACGGCGGACGGCTAACGGCGGACGGCTAACGGTTGGATTATCCGTCAGCCGTCAGCCGTTCGCCGTCAGCCGTCAGCCGTCAGCCGTCAGCCGTCAGCCGTCC
>JANOQP010000511.1:0-6573 GCA_031414895.1 Saprospirales bacterium | reverse complement strand
GGGCCAGAATAGACATCGACTTGCTCAAAATTGGGCAAAACCTGCCAAACGATCTGCACCCCAGCGTCGCGATAGTTGACCATTTTCCCCCGCACCGAATTGATTTGGTCATTCGTCGAGACCACTTCGATAATAAAGGCCGGGACTTGATAGCCCGATTCCTCCGCCAACGCAAAGGTTTGCGCTTTTGTCAGCCAAGCAATGTCGGGCCGACGGTGGTTTTTGAGAAAAAAAAGGTCTGGCTCGGCAATCAGGCGGCCCGAAACCTTTCCCTCCGACTTCGATTGGTCGAACCAATCGAGCAGGTTCCAGAGGATGAAAAGTTGTTTTTTGTCCATTGAGCGTTTCGTTTTCTCGACCGAGCCGCCAACCCATTCATATTTGAAACCGTCCTCACGCGAAAGGTATCGCCGCTGGAAATTTTCCCATGAAATCGGTTTGTGCACCAACAAATCGGCCGGGGCAATTGGCGGAAATTGGACGGGCTTTGATTGGATGGCAGAAGTGGGCATTGCTTCGTGAATTTTTGTCAAAGATAGGTTTTGGGTCAAAAAATGGGGCGAAAATTGAAAAAAAAGACGGCCTAAACCCGCGGCGGCAACAACTTATACAGCACCGGCGTCACGATCCGGCTCAACAAAGTCGAAGAGATCAGCCCCCCAATAATGACCCATGCTAGCGGCGAATAGAGCGGGTTTTGCTCGATGGCCAGCGGGATCAGGCCGCCGATGGCCGTCAGCGAGGTCAGGACGATGGGGACGAAACGGATCTCGCCCGCTTCCTGGATCGCTTCGTCGAGCGGGCGGCCTTCTTGCCGGAGCTGGTTCGTGAAATCCACCAATAATATCGAGTTTTTGACCTCGATGCCGATCAGCGCGATCAGCCCGACGACCACCGTGAACGAGAACGGATAGCCCGTCGCGAGCAAAATGAGGATGGCCCCGATGATGCCGAGCGGGATGACCGACAGCACGATCAGCGTGCTTTTGAACGTTTTGAACTCCAAGATCAGGATGCCGAGAAAGCCAAAAAGGGTGATCAAAATGACCGTCCCCATGTTGCCGAACGAGCGGTTTTTGCTCTCCTCCTCGCCCGCCACGACGAACGAATAGCCCGTCGGCCAACGCTCGGTTTTTAGTTTTTCCTTGAAGATATTGTTGAGGTCTTGCGCCAAAAAACCGGGTTTCACCCATGCCGAAACGCTGGTCACGCGGTCTTTGTCGCGGTGATAGATGCCCGTCGTGGCGGTCGTCATTTCGACCTCCGCGATCTGGTTCAGCGGGACGCTCGCGCCGCTTAAACTGTTGATATACAACGAATTGAACACCGAAAGGTCTGCCTGTTTGCCGTGGGGGATGCTGACGACAATGGCGGTCTCGTCGCCTTTTTCGTCGGTGAAACGGCCCGTTTCGAGGCCGGCGATCGCGAGGCGCACCGTGCGGTCGACCTCCGCCGAGGGGATGCCCAAAAGCCCCGCTTTTTCTTTGTTGATCTTCACATGGAGGTCGGTCGTGATGGTCTTGATCGGGTTCGAGACGTACAAAGTGCCGTCCGTTTCGGCGACCATTTTTTCGACATCGGCGGCGAGCCGTCGGAGCGTGTCGAGGTTTTCCCCAAAAATGCGCAATTCGATGGGCGACGGGATGGGCGGGCCCTGCTCGAAGTTTTTCACGAACACCTTCGCGCCCGGCACGGCGGCCAGTTTTTGACGCAGCGTGTCGATCATTTTCAGCTTTTCGGTGTCCGGCGTTTTGTCCAAAAGTTGCACGAAGACCTGCCCGATATCGGCAGCCTCGTTGCGCGGCATGACATTGTAATAGACCTGTGGGTTGCCGTGGCCCGTGTTCGAGGCAAAGGATTTGATGCGCGGGGCTTGGCCTTTTTCCCAAGTTTCGTTCGGGTTTTTGGACAAAAAATGTTTCAAGACCGAGTCCACTGTGGCCACCGTCCGGTCCGTCGCGGCGATGTTCGAGCCGGGCGGGTTGTTTATTTCAACATAAAACATGGGCCGTTCGCTCGCCGGGAAAAGGCCGAAACCGACGCTTTTCCCTAATAAAAGCACGACCGCGAAGATCGCGACGGCGACGGCCATCGTCGTTTTCGGCCATTGCAGGGCGCGGTGCAAAAGCCGGGCGTAGCTCCCGCCGATCATCCATTTCAGGCCGCGCAGGAAAATATTGCCCTCCGTTTTTTCATGTTTTGACAGCAGGCGCGAGGCCAAAAACGGAACGATCGTCAGCGAAACGAACAGCGACGCGACCACCGTTGTCACGACCGCCATCGGCAAACTGCGGATGAAATCGCCCGCTTTGTCGGGCAAAAAAAGGATCGGCAAAAACGCCATGATCAGCGCAGCGGTGCAGCCGAGGACGGCCAAAGTGATCTGTTTTGTGCCGTTTATGGCAGCTTCCGTGCGCGAAATGCCCGTCCGCAGCCACCGTTCGATGTTCTCGACGACCACAATCGAGTCGTCCACAAGGATGCCGAGCGCGACGATCAGCCCCGCGATCGAGAGCTGGTTGAGCGAATATCCGAACAAATTGAGCAGCGCGAGGCCGATGGAAAGCGACAGCGGGATCGAGATCATCACGATGCTCGCGGCGCGGAGGCCGAGCGGCAAGAGCGTCAGCGCGACGAGCGCAATGGCGATCAAAAAATCGGTCGCGAACCGTCCGAGGCGGTTGCCGACCGATTTGTTTTGGTCAAAAATGCGCTCGAATTTCATGTTCGCTGGGAGGCCCGTTTTCCATTCTTCGAGCGTCGAGTTGATGGCCGCGCCGACCTCGAAAATGTTCTGCCGTTCCTGCATCGTGGCCGTGACGAAAACGGCGCGGTGGCCGTTCGCGCGGCAGATATGGGTCGGCTCGCCGTTCGCGTAATTGATCTCGGCGAGGTCTTTTAGGAAGACGATTTTCCCGCCTGCGGCAAAAATGACCGTGTTTTTGACCTCCTCGATATCCTGAAAATCGCCGCTCGTGTGGACGTTGAACTTACGGTCGCCCGCGCTGACCGAGCCGCCGGGGATGTTGAGGTTTTCACTTTCGAGGATCTGTAAAATGCGGGCGGCTGGGATGCCCTGCGCGGCCATTTTCGGGAGGTTCAGCTCGACCCGGATCTCGCGTTTCGGGATGCCAAAAACCTCGGCGGCGCGGATGCCCTTTATTTTTTCGAGTCGTTTTTCGAGCAGCTCGGCCTTTTCTTTCAATTGCGAAAACGACGCATTTTCCGAAATCAAAGCGGCCTGCAAAATGGCCACGTCCGCAGAACTGAACTGCGTAATTTGCGAACGCACAATTTCCTTCGGAAGCGACGGGCGCACGGAATTGACCTCCCGGACGACATCCTGATATTTTATGTCGGCGTTCTCGCTGCTCGGAAATTCGATGTTGAGGATCGAAACACCGTCGCCGGAAAAGGAGATCATCCGGTCGATGTTTTCCAAAGTGCCGAGTTTTTCCTCCAATTTCGACGACACGAGGTCCTCCATTTCGGTCGGGCTGGCCCCCGGCAAAACGTGGACGATGATAAAGCCGGGCGGCGAAAACTCGGGATCCTCGGCGCGGGGCATCGACAATAGCGACGCGATGCCGAGGGCGACAACGCCGATGAAAATGATGAAAGTGAACTGTGAATTTTTTACTGAAAAAGCGGCGAGGTTCATAGTTGTCCGATGCTCAAATTGATGTCAAAAATGCGAACCTCACGGGTTTATCAACCGGAAAGAATCCAAAAAGCGGTCGCTCGAAGTGTTCATCGCGTGTTCCGCCTTGCAAATGGTTTGGACGATGTACAGGCGGTTTTTGACCAAAAAGGCGCGGGCGCGGGTGCTCGCTTTTTTCTTGTTATAGGTCAGTCGCCAAGCCATGCCCGGATATTCGCCGAGTGGCAGCGGCCCCGAATAGATCTCGGAACCATCGAGCGAAATGCGCGCCTCATCGACCGTCGCGGCCCAAAAATCGGGCAGCATCTCCGTCGAGTCGCTGTGGACGGTGCCGGGCGGGTAGTCGGTGTAGGTCACATAATAAAGGTGGTTGTCGGCGCCCTCCGTTTTGTCCCAAAACCAAAGGGTATGGGTGGAAATTTTGCCAATTTTGGTCTCTTTTTCGAGCTCTTTTTTCTCAAAAACGCCGGGCGTGTTGATGATAAAATTGCCGTCGGCGCAGATGTACGTCGTCCAATCGCCCATCGAAAGGGCCGCGAAAAGGAGCAAAAAAAGCGAGGATGATCTTTTCATTGAAAAAGGTTTGGGTTGAAAAAGCAGGTTTTTTTTGGCAAAAATGGTGATTTCAAGCGGTTCGGGAGCGGTTTTTTCCAAATGAAAAACCCGTCGCCGTGATAACAGTTTTCACGGTGACGGGTTTTTTCAAATTGGGAAAAAGTATTGCGGCAAAATGAGCAGGTGACTTGAAGTCACCCCCTCATGATCCTATCATCAAAACCACCTGATGATAGAGACCCGCGCCGAATAAAGCTGTTTGTCAAGCCCCGGCAGCGCGGTCTGGTTGAGCAGCCCCTGTTGGAACTGGGCCGTGGCGCACCATTTTTTTGACAAATCGAGCCCGGCAAAACCGACCGCCGCGATGTCGAAATTGGGCAGTTTTCGGGTCAATAATTTGTTCACCTGCCGCGAACTTGAAATGTCGGAAGTTGGGGCAGCAGGGGCAGCCGAATTGAAGTTTTCGTAGCTGCCCGCTTTTTCATATTCCAAACTTTTCGCGCCGATCACCGACCGGGCCATGAACTGCCACGAACCGCTGAAACCGGCCCCAAAATACCAGCGCGACCCAATTTTGTGGGTCAAAATGAGCGGCATTTCGAGCCTGTGCAGCACGTTCGCCGAGATGGCGAGCTGGATATTTGAATAGGAATTTGTCATCGGGTCGTACTCGGCGACGCTTTTTTCCGGGGCCGTGAAGTTCAGGGTGAGGTCGTTCGTCGCGGACAAATAATCGGAATGATTGACCAGCACAAAAAGGTTGGAACTGCTCACCGGGTTCGATGCGAGGACCGTTCGCGACCAACCGAGTCCGGCCGTCAAACGCGTTCGGGCGGCCAGTTTTCGCTCGGCCAAAAAGCCGGTCGCGTGGCCGTTAAACCGTTGAAAACCAATGGTTTGCATCCCGGCACCGACACCGAACTGCCATTTTTTGGTCCCTTTTGCGGCAATCGGCTTGATCAATTTTTCGGCGGTCGGGGGTGTTTTTTTGTCCAAAAAAATGGGCGAAAAACCCAGCCCCGGCAATTTTCCGAACGGCGTGATTTTTTTTGAAACCCGTATTTCAGCCGCGCCTTCTTCTGAAAAAACGGGCTGGATTTCGATTGGTTTTTCGGAAAAAACGACGGCAGTTTCGACGGGTTTTTCGGCCATCAAAATTGGTTTTTGTTCAGAAATCCATTCCACTCTTTTGGTTGAAATTTCAGTTTGTCCGACCGTTTTTGTGGCCGGATTTTGGGGAAATTTCGCTCCCCTGCCCGGCCCGTTTTCGATTGTTTTTTTGGTTGAAAACCCGGTTTGACCGTCCGTTTTTTGGGTCAAATTTTTTGATGAAAAATCCGCGCCGGCGGCCTCTCCGATTGGCTGCTTTTTTTCAAAATTTGGGGTATTTTTTTCAACTTCATTGCCCACAGAATTTGATTCAACCGATTGATTGTCAACGCTTTGCGCAGTCATATTTTGCACATCGGCCATTTTATTTTCCTCAAAAACGGGCATTCCGGCCATGCCGGGGGCGACAGTTTTTCCACCGTTTTTGTTCATCAAAAACAGGCCCGCACCCATCAAAACGAGGCCCGCCGCGGCGAACGGCCAAAGCCAGCCGAGGCCGCGCCGTCGCCCGGTCTGTGGCATTTCCCGGTCGAGTTTTTGGGACATCAGGCCCCAGCCGCGGTCGGCGTTTTTTTGTAAATTTTTGTCCATATTTTCCATCTTAACCAACCTGTCTGCGGGTGATGAGTTCTTGTTGTTTGAGCTGTGCTTTGAGGTTCGTGCGGGCGTGGTTGAGGTGCCATTTTGAGGTGCCCTCGCTGATGCCCATTTCCTCGCCGATCTCGCGGTGCGAAAAGCCGTCGATGGCGAAAAGGCGGAAGACCTGTTGGCTGGCGGGCGGCAATTTGGCGACCATTTTTAGGATGTCGTCGGCAAAAAACTGGTCGAGGCCCGTTTCCGGCACGGCCTCGTCGCGGTCCTCGAAAACGAGGAAATGCGCGTACCGTTTTTCGCCGCGAAAATGGTCGGCCAGCGCGTGCCAAACGATCCGCCGCACCCAGCCTTCGAGGCTGCCGCGCTGTTCAAAAGTTTGCAGTTTTTGGAACACGCGCAAAAACCCGTTGTTCACGATCTCCATCGAAACATCCTCCGAACGGGTGTGCCGGATGCACATCCGCCACATTTCCGGGAAAAAACGGCGGTAAAAAACCTCCTGCGCCCGCCGGTCATTGGCGACACAGCCCGCGATCAGGTCGGTTTCCGTCCAGTCTTTTTTTCCGAAAAAATTCATCCTTTTTTGATGATGAACGATAAATGATAAGCGGTGAATGGGGCGAATTTCAAAAACAAAGACACCCGGTTTTGTG
>JANOQP010000510.1:0-22721 GCA_031414895.1 Saprospirales bacterium | reverse complement strand
TTATGAGGTCTTCAATGGCAAACCGATCTATTATCGGGGCTATCGGGACGTTTTGGCGGGCATTAAAAAAACAGAACAAATCATGGGTTCAAGCATCATGCAATCGTTGCTCGTGCACGCGCTGAACGTGTGGGTTTCGGGCAAATTGAAAAGCCAGTTTTATATCCTGACAAATGAGGTCGGGCTTCAACTGGAAAAAAAGGAACAACGCGCCGCCGACATCGCCCTTTATCCAAAGGCCACGCTCCGCGACAAGGTTTCGAGCGTGAAATATGCCGACGTTGCCCCCCAAATTTTGATCGAAGTGGACACAAAAGCCGATTTGGAGGATTTGGCCAACCCACAAAACTATTATTTTGAAAAAACTAAACAGCTCCTCGATTGGGGTGTTGAACGCCTGATCTGGGTCTTTACCGACAGCCGGAAAATATTGGTCGCCGAAAAGGGCAAAAAATGGACGCTCCAAGATTGGTCGGAGCCCGTCAAGATACATGGCCGCGCCTCCGTCAATTTGGAGAAATTATGGGCCGACGCCATCAAATAGCACAGCCTTCGCGCTGTTTTTTGTTCAAATAAAATCAATTCACCACCAAAACAGCCCGAAGGCTGTGCCACACTAAAAAATGTTCCAACTCACAGAAGAACAAGTCGCCGTCCGGGATGCTGCCCGCGATTTTGCGCAAAATGAGCTCAAGCCCGGTGTCATCGAGCGCGACTCGAAAGCGAAATACCCGACCGAACAGGTCAAAATGATGGGCGAGCTCGGCTTCCTCGGCATGATGGTCTCGCCCGAATACGGCGGCGGTGGCATGGACACGCTCAGCTACGTCCTCGCGATGGAAGAGCTTTCAAAAGTGGACAGCTCATGCTCGGTCATCGTCTCGGTCAACAATTCGCTCGTTTGCTGGGGCATCGAACATTTCGGTTCGGAGGCCCAAAAGCGGAAATATTTGCCCAAACTCGCCACCGGCGAATGGATCGGCTCGTTCTGTTTGTCCGAACCGGAGGCCGGCTCCGACGCGACCAGCCAACGAACGACGGCCATCGACATGGGCGACCATTATTTGCTCAACGGCACCAAAAACTGGATCACCAACGGCGCGACCTCCACGATCCACCTTGTCATGGCCCAGACCGATGTCGAAAAAGGCCACCGGGGCATCAATTGCCTTATCGTCGAAAAAGACTGGGCCGGCGTGAGCATCGGCGCGAAAGAGGACAAGCTCGGCATCCGCGCCTCCGACACGACCTCCATCATGTATTCCGACGTGAAAGTGCCGAAGGAGAACCGCATCGGCGACGATGGTTTCGGCTTCAAGTTCGCGATGAAAACATTGACCGGCGGGCGCATCGGCATCGCCGCGCAGGCGCTCGGCATCGCCGCAGGGGCCTACGAACTCGCGCTCGCGTATTCAAAAGAGCGCAAAGCTTTTGGCAAAACCATCTCCGACCATCAGGCAATCGCGTTCAAATTGGCCGACATGGCCACCGATATAGAGGCCGCCCGCCTGCTCGTCTATCGCGCCGCGTGGATGAAGGACCAGGGCCTCGATTATTCGCAGGCCGCCGCGATGGCCAAACTTTTTGCCTCCGAATGCGCCATGAAGCACACCGTTGAGGCCGTCCAGATCCACGGCGGCTACGGTTTTGTGAAAGAATACCATGTCGAAAGGCTCATGCGCGACGCAAAAATCACCCAAATCTATGAGGGCACGAGCGAGGTCCAGCGGATCGTGATCTCGCGCAACGTGTTGAACGGCGAGCTTTATGTGCCGATCCCGGTCGCGACCGCTGTCGGGGCATGATTTCATAAAAAGTGGATAAATCGGAAGTTCAACTTTTGATTTATCCATTTTTTGCGGATATTTACCCAAAATATCCGACCATGATAGCCCGCCAATTGTCGTCAAAACTGACGGAAATGCGCTCCAAGTTCCCGGTTTTGTTCCTCACGGGCCCCCGGCAATCGGGCAAAACGACGCTTTTGAAGCATCTTTTTCCGGAACTGCCCTATTTTTCGCTCGAAGAACCGGACATCCGCCAATTGGCGTTGAGCGACCCGCGCGGCTTCCTCGCCAATTTGCCCAACGGCGGCATCCTCGACGAGGCGCAACGTGCGCCGGAACTGTTTTCCTATATCCAATCCATCGTTGATGCCCGTCCGGAGGTGTTTTTTGTGCTTTCCGGGTCGCAGAATTTTTTGCTTTCCAACCAAATTTCGCAATCGCTGGCAGGGCGCGTTTCTGTGCAAAAACTGTTGCCGCTCTCTTTTTTGGAAATGAAGGAAGCGGGCATTGCCGTTGCAAACCTCGACACGATGCTCTGGCAGGGCAGCTTTCCGCGCATTTTTGACCGTCATATCTCGCCGGTCGATTTTTACGGCAGCTATCTCGAAACATATGTCCAACGCGATGTCCGTTTGCTAAAAAACATTGGCGACCTTGACCAGTTCATCCGTTTCATGGGGCTTTGCGCGGGGCGGTGCGGGCAGGTGGTCAATTATCAGTCGTTGGCCGCCGATGCTGGCACCAGTCCCGCGACCGTCAAATCGTGGCTTTCGGTTTTGCAGGCGAGCTATGTGGTTTTTTTGTTGCAGCCGCACCACGTCAATTTCAACAAACAATTGACCAAATCGCCCAAACTGTATTTTCACGATACCGGGCTCGTCTGTTCGCTGCTCGGCATCCGGCAGCCCGAAATGCTGACAAACCATTTTATCAAGGGCCATCTTTTTGAGAATTTCGTCATTTTGGAACTTCAAAAACTCCATTGGAACCGCGGGGCCGCTATGCAAGCATGGTTTTGGCAGGACAAATTGGGCAAGGAAATCGACCTTTTGGTCCAATCCGGCCTCGATTTGCTGGCCATCGAGGTCAAATCCGGGCAAACGTTCAACCCGTCCTTTTTTCAAAACCTCGTCTTTTGGCAAAAACTGTCCGGGGAAAAACCCGCCAATTGTCAGGTTGTTTTTGGGGGCGACAACAATTTGAACACCTCCAACGGCCGGTTGCTCGGCTGGCGAGATTGGCCCGAAAAGGGGTTCCCGGTCGCCGATTTTTAGTTTTTTTCCATAAAAAAAGGCAAAAGCGGTCCGTCCACTTTTGCCTTTTTACTTTTCATTTTTGACTTTTCCCCTATTCGACCGAATAGTTTTTGCCGGATAGCTCCGCAGTTGTTCCTTTGTCGAGGTCAAAAAGCACGACCAAGTTGAGCTTGCACTTTTTCTTCCCAAAATTGAACCCGGACTCATAGATGCAGTCGAGGCTGTACCCGTTTTCGATGGTGTGGGCCTCCCATTTGCCCTCGTAAAGGGCATAATTGACGATGCGGATGGTGTGTTTTCCCGGCTTGACGGAGGCCGAAAACTTGCCGCCCTTGCTCTGCAACTTGGCCTCCGAGGTCGCCACCTCCACGTCGTCGATGAACAAGATACAGCGCGTTTGGTGGTCATAGCCCGTCTCGATGTTCGAGAATTGATAGGCGATATTGATTTTTTGGGCAAAAACGGGCGCGGACAAAAACGCCACGAAAACGAATAACACGAACTTCTTCATCGGTAAAAAATTTAGATTGTTTGATTATGCCTTGCAAATCTGAAACCAGTTGCACCATCGGCGGGTTGAATTTCCCCATAAACAAAGTGAATTTGGCGGAATGCGGCCAGCTTTTTTTTGGTTCAAAGGAGAAAACCCGTGATTGCCCGCGATTTTTTGCGTCGGCCCGTCTGATCCGCGCCTTTTCCCTTTTTGCTTTTACCCTTTGCCTTGGTTTTTGTGCGCCGCGCTTGCCGCAGGTTTTGGCCGAAAACAGCGGCCTGGCTCGCGTCGCCGCCGATTCGCTCCTTTGGATAAACGATTCGGGCAACCTGCCGACGCTTTATTCGACCGATGGCCGCGGGCGGCTGCGGGGCGAGGTCTTTTTTGAAAATGAAAAAAACACCGACTGGGAGGAACTGGCCCGCGACCCGCGCGATGGGCGCATTTTCATCGGCGATTTTGGCAACAACGGCAACGCCCGCCGCGACCTGCATGTGCTGATTTTTTCGCCAAAAACGGGCGCGACCGAACGGCTCGATTTCGCATGGCCCGACCAGTCGGAATTTCCGCCGACCCGTTTTGACGACCAAAATTTTGATTGCGAAGCGATGGTCTTTTGGCGCGATTCGCTCCATTTTTTCACAAAAAGCCATTGGCAAGGGCGGTCTTTTTTGTGCAAACATTTCGCCGTCGCCGCGAGGCCCGGTCGGCAAGGGCCTGTTTTTTTGGAAAAAACGGTGCTCAAAAACCGCGTCGTCAGCGGTGCGGCATTGAGCGAAAATGGGCAAACACTCGCGCTCGTCGGCTACTGTTTTGGGCGGCGATGGGGATTTTTGCCTTTTTCAAAAGCCACCATTTTTACGTTTGAAAAAGGCGGCGACGGGCTTTTTTTTTCCAAAAAACTGGCCCGGCAACGTACGCCCGGTTGGCCGTTGAGCCGCCAATATGAGGCCCTCGCGTTCGCCGCCGAGCGGGAAATCCTGCTCTCGAACGAACAATTGAAATGGCAAAAACCGCGCGTCCGAAAAATCCGTTTGCGGTGAAATGCGCATTTGGCCAATTTTTTCCCAAAATAAAACCGCGCCCAGCGACACCACATTTGAGGGCCGCGGTATCTTCCGGCTGTAAATATTTTGGCCATGAAAAAACTTCTCCTCTCCTTTTTTTGCGCCCTCGCGATTGCCCAAGTGATGGGGCAGGACCTCCATTTTTCGCAATTGCCGCTCGCGCCGTTCCAGCAAAACCCGGCCCTCGCGGGCATTTTTGAGGGCGATTACCGCGTCGGCGCGAACTACCGCAAACAGTGGAAATCCGTCCCCGTCCCGTATGAAACGGAAAGTTTTTTTGCCGATGGCAAACTGCTGGGCCTCGGCAATTTGGTCATCGGCGGCGGCCTCAAACTTGACCACGACGAGGCGGGCGATGCGGCCATTTCTTGGACAAACGGGACGGTTTTCGGTTCGGTTTCGCGGGTTTTGGGCCAATATTCGGTACTTTCGCTCGGCATCGCCCTCGGCGGCGGGCAGCGGAAATTTGACATCGACAAGCTACGTTGGAAGAGCCAATATATCGATGGCGCGTTCTCCCCGGCAGCAAATTCGCAGGAAACGATGGGGCCCTCGTCGGGTTTTGTCCCCGAGATCGGCGCGGGCCTCAACTATCATTTTCAGCAAAACAACGGCCGCTCGCAGTTCGACATGGGCCTCGGCTCGTTCCATCTGAACCGCCCGACGGTCAGTTTTCGGGACGAAAAGGCGAGCCGGTTGGCCATGCGCTTCAACATAAATGCCACCGCTTCGCTGCAGATCGGTGCGCTCCGCGACTTTTTGGCGACCGCCAATTTGCAAAAACAGGGCCCCTATAAAGAGGCCGTGATTTCCGTCGGGATGCGCCGCTGGCTGAAACCGGAACAGACCGCCGCCTCGTTCCTGTTCGGGATCCGGCCCGGCGATGCGATCATCCCGCAGGCGCGGCTCGAATGGGGCAATTGGCTGCTCGGCTTGAGCTACGATTGGAACATTTCGGGCCTCAACGACGCGACGCTCGGCAAGGGCGGGCCAGAAATCGGGCTGCAATGGCGGTTCGTGAAAGTGCCGCCGGTGAAGGTTTTCAAGGTTTGTCCGATCTATTAAAACAGCCCAAAAACCCAATTTTCAGGTATGTACATCATCAGGAACATCAGTTGGCGGATCATCATCTCGTTTGCTTGGCGAACAATCGTTTTTTATCTTTTTTGGAGCACGGTGGTGGTCGTCACGCACATGCTCTTCCATATGAACGGCATCAATTTGTGCATTCCCTTCGCGCCGGTCAGCACCGTCGGCGTGGCCGTCGCCTTTTACCTCGGCTTCAAGAACAACCAAAGCTACGACCGTTTTTGGGAGGCCCGGACGGCCTGGGGCGGCATTGTCAATTCGAGCCGGCACTTCGCGAACCAAGTGGTCAGTTATGTTTCCGATTTCCACAACAAAAAAGGGACGGTCGAACAAACGGAAATAATTAAATTGCACAAGTCGCTGATTTACAGGCACTTGGCCTATATCAACGCGCTCCGGTTGCAGCTCCGCAAACCGACCACGTTCAGCATCAAGCACCGGGGCAAGGCCAACGACTACCATTACGGCGCGCCCGAACGGGAAAATTGGGAGACCGATGTGAAGCCGTTTTTGGCCATTCAGGAGTTCAACAAATTGACCGCTTCGCAAAACATGCCGACCCAGCTCCTCCGAAAACAGGGCGAGGAACTGCAAGCGATCCACGAAAAAATGGGGCTGATCGACGACTTCCGGCACATCGAGCTGATGAACACACTGCGCGACCTTTATAACGAACAGGGCCGCTGCGAACGGATCAAAAACACGCCCTTCCCGCGCCAGTACGCCTATTTCAGCAAGGTCTTCACCTGGATATTCGTGCTGATGCTCCCGCTCGCGCTGGTCATGGAATTTGAAAAACTGGGCGAACAGTTCATCTGGCTGGTCATCCCGTTCACGACCGTCATTTCGTGGATATTCATGACCATGGAGATTGTCGGCGACAACTCGGAGGACCCGTTCGAGAACTTCGTCAACGATGTGCCGATGACCGCACTTTGCCGCAATATCGAGATCGACCTCCGCGAAATGCTCGGCGAAACCGACCTGCCGCCGCGGGTCATGGCGAAAAACGGGATATTGATGTGAGACCGGGCGTTTCGACGTTGTGGGCTTGTTTTTACCTAACTTTGTCAAAAATTAAAGTCGATGGAGTTCATTTTTCCAGATTTTCCGAGGATTGCGGTCGATCCCAAAGTTTGCACCGGAAAGCCCCACGTTCGCGGTACGCGCATCACCGTGGCAGCCGTTTTGGCGCACCTCGGCGGCGGGATGTCGCCCGAAGCGATGCTCCACGAATTTCCCCGCCTCCATCGAGAGGACATTTTGGAGTGCCTTTCTTTTGCTTCGCAACGGATGCAGGAACAATATCTGCCACTTCAAGCCGCTTGATTTTTGGCCAATGTTGGCGTCCCCGCCAACAACCTTTCGGGCAAATTTTCAACCAAAAATGTTGTTGGCGGGGACGCCAACAACGGCCACCACAACAGCCACACGGCCACTTTGATAGAAAACCCATGCGCACCCTTCTCTCTATCTTATTGACAATCAACGCTTTATGGCAGCTCCCTGCCCAAAGCCTCAAACAGTACGAGAAGGCCGCCGACCAGGCCTTTGAAAAAAAGGACTACAACGCGGCCATCAGCCACCTCGCGAAAGTGCTGGAAAAAGACCCCAAAAACTGGGACGCGCTGTACAAATACGCCGAGTGCGCCCGGCTTTTTTACGCATATCCGATTGCCGAAAAATCGTTCAACAAGATCGCGGAATCGAAGCGGCGGAAGGATTTCCCGCTCATCGATTTCCGGCTCGCCGAGGTCAAAAAATCGACAGGCGATTATGCGGCGGCGAAGGTTTTTTTCAAAAAATACCTCGCCGACAGCCCCGCGCCCGACGAGGCTTTTGTGCAGCGGGCAAAATCGGAGATCGAGACCTGCGATTGGGCCCTGCAAAGGCTCGCCGCCGCCGAAAAAACGGAGGTCAGCCCGCTGGGCCGCGAGGTCAACAGCACTTATTCCGATTTCGCGCCCGTGCTGCGCGGCGACACGCTCTGGTTTTCGAGCTACCGTTTTGAACTGGAAAAATCAAACAAAAAACCGAAGCCGCGCACGACCAAAATACTGCAATCCGTCGGCTCGACGAAGGCCCGGCAGCCTGGTCGCGGTTTCCCGGCAGACGATTCGACGCACGTCGCGCACGCCGTTTTTTCTGAAATATCGACCCGGATGTACTGTACTTTTTGCAAAAACACCGGGCCGCAGGACATCCGCTGTGAAATCTTTTTTTTGGAAAAAGGGAAAAAGGGGAAATGGTCGGAGCCAAAGCTGCTCCTCAATGCTGTCAATTTGAAAGGTTCGACGGCCACGCAGCCCAGTCTTTTTTTCGACAGAAAAACGGGGCGCGAACAGCTCCTTTTTGCCAGTGACCGTCCCGGCGGAAAAGGGAAATTGGATATTTATCAGGTCGCGCTCAATTCAGGCGACGGCCAGCCCATCGCCCAACCTGTCGCGATTGCGGCCATAAATTCGCCCGAAAATGACGGGACGCCCCATTTTTCGGCCATTGACGAGACGATCTGGTTTGCCTCGGAAGGTTGGCAGGGCCTCGGCGGCTGGGACATTTATTCGGCAAAAAAGGACGCGACGGGCAATTTTTCGCCCCCGCAACACGCTGCCCCGCCAATCAACACGAGCTATAATGACCTTTATTTTATCCTAAAAAAGGACGGCAAAAGCGGCTATTTGGCCAGCAACCGCCCCGGCTCGATGTTCCTCGATGCAGCGAACAAGGCTTGCTGCAACGATATTTTCACCGTGAAATTCCCGCCACCACCACCGCCGCCCATTGCGGAAATCCCCAAAATCCCGACTGGGGGCGACGTAAAACCCGTCCCGCCCGTGCCGGATGCGCCGCCGATCCCGCAAAAGGGCGGCGACCCCAACCCGCCGAAAAAACTGGAGGATTTTGCGGGACTGCCGCTCTATTTCGACAACGACGAACCAGACAAGCGCACCCGAAAAACGACCACAAAACTGACCTACGAGGAAAGTTTTTGGGCCTATTACGAGCAATTGGAGACCTATCGGACGGAATTTTCGGGCGGCCTTGCGGGCGCGGATGCCGACCGATCGCGGGCCGAGATCGACGATTTTTTTGAAACGGAAATCAAGCGCGGCTACGACCGGCTCTTTTTGTTGACCGATATGCTGCTCGCTCGGTTGCAGGATGGCGAAAAAGTGGAGATCATCATAAAAGGCTTCACCAGCCCGCGGGCCGAGAGCGCGTACAACCTCGCGCTCGGTCGACGGCGGATCAGCTCGGTGCGCAACCATTTTGAAAAATACGGCGACGGCGTGCTGCAACCGTACCTAAAAACAGGTTTTCTGCGCGTGACGGAGGCCAGTTTTGGCGAAACGACGGCCAAAACCACCATTTCGGACCGCCTCGAAGACCGCCGCGGATCCATCTACAACCCCGACGCGGCGCGCGAACGGCGGGTCGAAATCGTCGAGATCAAATCAAATTGAACGAGCTTGGATTTTTTTTTGAACATTTCATCCGATAAAATTTGTGGTTTTCGCCGCACCTTCTTTTAAATTTGCCCGCAGAGATTTCAAAAAAAACCAATTCGTCAAACCCGCTAAAACAGTTTTACCCTTGTCCACACCAAAAAAACGTCTCGTAAAAGACTATGACGCGCTGCCCGAAGACATCGTCCGAGCACTGAAAATCAAATATCCGACCGGCTACGAAGAGCACCTCATCAGCTATGTTGATGCGAAGGGCAAGAAGGTTTCATCCCTCCCTTTCGAGGCCGAGAACGCGCACTACCTTGTCCGGATGACCATTGGCGAGGCCAAACGACTCGTCAAAGAGGACGAGGATTTTGACGATGAAGGCGTTCTCAAAGAAGGTTTTGCCGGGGGCGATGCGCCAGCCGCAGAGGACGAGGTTGAAGGGACCGAGGAAGACCACGAAGAATTCATGGACGACAACGGCGAGGACGACCATATTATCGTCAGTCGCCGCCGCGACGACGACGACGAGGCGGCCGATATTAGCGACGATTATTGAGCCGAACCGCTTTTTCTTTAAAACACAGAGGCGACGGAGGTTTCACAGAGGGGCACGGAGGTTTTTTCTCTGTTTTTCTCTGTGAAACCTCCGTCGCCTCTGTGTTTTAAAAAAGCCCCCTCAAAGTCGTTGATAATACCGCAGGCTATCCAAAATCTCCGCGTCGGCGACGGAAATATCCCAATGCGCCAGCCCGATTTTTTTCAAAAGCGCGAAACGGATCTCGCCGCCCGCGTTTTTTTTGTCGTGCCGCATGGTCTCCAAAAACGCGGTGTTTTCGGCCCTTGGCCAGTCTGTTTTCCCGAAAATTTTGATGAAAAAAGCGGCAATCCCGTCGAGCTCCTTTTTGGAAATGCCGCCCGTTTTCCACGAAAGCCAACTTTCGCAGACCATGCCGATCGCGATGGCCTCGCCGTGGAGGAGCGGGTTTTCGGTCGTCAAAAAATGGGACTCGATGGCGTGGCCGATGGTGTGGCCGAAGTTCAAGGTTTTGCGGGGCCCCTGCTCGAAAGGGTCTTTTTCGACGACGGCTTTTTTGACCAAAAGGGAATTTTCGAGCAAGTTCGGCCAATCGAGGTCGAGCGGTTTTGGGGCGTTTTTGAAAAATTCCCAATCTGTTTCGGAAGCGATCAGCGCGTGCTTGGCCATTTCGGCGAAGCCGCTCCGGAGTTCGCGGGCGGGCAGCGTGGCCAAAAAATCGGGGCAAATGAAAACAGCCCGCGGGTCCTGGAAAACACCGACCGAATTTTTGATGCCCTCGAAATCGATGCCCAATTTGCCGCCGATGCTCGAATCGACCATGCTCAAAAGGGTCGTCGGCATTTGCACGAACGGGATGCCGCGCTTCCAAGTGGCCGCCGCGAAGCCGCCGAGGTCGCCGACAACGCCGCCGCCGAGCAGCACGACGAGGCCGTTGCGGTCGAGCTTTTTTTCCAAGAACGCCCGCCAGACAGATTCGCAGGTCGCGAGATTTTTGGCAGCCTCGCCAGCGGGGATGACGATTGGGCCCTTGAAAACGTGGCCTATCTTTTTTTCCAAAACGGGCAGGCAAAACCGGGCCGTGTTTTCATCGCAGACGACCGCGATTTGTGAAAAACGGTTGTTTTCGGTCAAAAAACGGCGCATTTCGAGCCAGTTGTTTTGAAGGAAAATCGAATAGCCCGGCAGTTTTAACTCGGTCATTTTCGGTCAATTTTACGCCAGATCGTCAAAAACGAAGACCGAGTGGGCCTCGGCCTTTTCCAAAAAGAGCGGTTTCGTGAGGGCCCAAGTTTTTTTGAAAAGCTCGGATTGACGGTAGTTTTCGAGCGCGGCCGCGTCGGCCCAATCGCTCAACGTGAACAGCACGTTCGCCTCCGCGGTGCCGCGCAAAAGTTGAAGGCCGAGGTTGCCGGGGCTGCGGCGGATCTCGCGTTTTGATTCGTCGAAAACCTCCAAAAAATCCTTCACCCGGTCGGGCTGGAAGGTCATTTTTACGATGCGTCTTATTTTCATAAAAATTTGTTGGGCGAAAATTAGGCCACGAAATCAGCGCGATTTCGGGTTGAGTGCTTTTTCGACCGCCTCGCCGAGCAAATTAAAGGCAAAAACGGTCAAAAAAAGCATCATCCCCGGCAGGACGACCAGCCACGGAGCCTCGAAATGGTTGCGGCCCTCGTTGAGCATCGAGCCCCAGGTGACCACGTCGCCGCTCACGCCGATGCCCAAAAACGAGAGGAACGCTTCGAGCAAGATCGCGCTGCCGATGCCAAAAGTGAGCGCGACCAGGGTCGGAGGGAGCGCGTTCGGGAGCGCGTGGCGGAGCATTATTTTCCAGTCGGAAAAGCCAAGCATCCGGGCGTTTTGGATGTACCCGAGCTCGCGGATCCGGAGCATTTCGGCGCGGGTGAACCGGGCGATGCCCGTCCAGCTCATCGTGCCGATGATGGCGATGATCGTGCCGAGCGACGGTTTTGAGAGCACGGCGGCGACCGCGAAAAAGAGGATCAGGCGCGGGATGCCGTTGAAAATTTCGGCGATGCGCATGATGATAAGGTCGACGGGGATGACAGCCCCCCCCGCCCCCCCCGGAAGGGGGGAGGTACGATTCCGCCGGGATGATTGGGCGGTTTCGATTTTTTTTGAAATGAAATTGGCGAGCCAAAAAATGGCGAAAATGAGGGCCAAACTTTTCGCCCATTCGATGCCCGATGTGAGCCAAAATGAGCGGGCAATGATCCCCCAAAAAAGGGCGGCAAACAGGGCCAACACGTTGATAATCAACCGGATGCGCGACCAACGGAGGCGGTTGTCGCCAAAATACCCGGCCAGCCCGCCCATCAAAATGCCCAAAAAAGCGGCCACCGAAACGGCCAATATGCCGACCATGAGCGCGACCCGCGTCCCCCGGATCAGTCCGGCGGCCACGTCGCGGCCCTGCGAATCGGTGCCGAGCCAATGCCGCCATTTTTTGGACGGCACGTCCTGAAAACCGAGGGGCGAGCGGCAATTGGTGTTTTTCAGGTCGAGGTTTGTCGCGGAATAGGGGATCGGGGCGAGGACGGATTTTTCAAAAGAAAGGTCGTGCCAGTTTTCGGTCAAAAAGGGGTCCTGCCAATTGGCGGTGCCAAGATCGACGGCAACGCCACGGAAGGCGGGCCAATAGTTTTTCCCCGAAAAGGTGCAGTAAATGGGCCGGTCGGTCGCCAAAAAACCGCCGAAAAGGGCGACGAAAACCAGTCCGGCCAAAATCAGGAGGGCGGTCTTTCCGCCGGGCGTGTTCCAGGTTTTCCGCATCATTTGCGCTGGACGAGGTTGGTTTTGACATATCGCGCCATGAAATCCTCGCGGTAGGTGTCGCCGAGCGGGATGTCCTCGGTCGAGACGCCGAGCAGTTGGATGCTTTCTTGGTCGATGCTGACGATGCTGGCGATGTTGATGATGTGCGATTTGGAGACGCGGGCGAAGTTTTGCGCGGGCAGCTGTTCGTGGATCGTCTTGATGTTCATGGCGGTCATGATCTTTTCCTTGCCGCAATGGATGACGACATAATCCTTCATGCCCTTGATGAAAGTGATGTCGCGGAAGAAGAGCTTGACGAACTTGCGGTCGCTTTTTATGTAGATAAAATACTGTGCGACGGCCTCGACGGTGGCGGCGCGGGCGAGGTTTTGGAGGTCGTAAAGCTCTTTTACTTTATTGGCGGCCTTCAAAAAATGGTCAAGTCGGATGGGTTTTAATAAATAATCGACCACATTCAGCTCGAAACCAGCAAGCGCGAACTCCGGGTAGGCCGTCGTGATGATGACCGCCGGGCGTTTGGCGAGCGATCGGAGGAAATCGAGGCCGGAGATCCCGGGCATTTCGATGTCGAGGAACATGAGGTCCACGTCGTTGTTCGACAAAAAATTATTGGCCGCGATGGAGTTCGAAAACTCGCCGACCGGTTCGAGGAAACTGACCTCTTGAACGTGGAGGAGGACGCCTTGTCGGGCGAGGGGCTCGTCGTCAACGATGATGCATTTCATGGGCGGTGTTTGATTTAAAGCGACCTTATGGCATTTTTTCTGCCATCTCCTTCATCAAGGTTGCTAGCCGTAGCATGATTGCTTTGTGTTCTGGAACCTCTTTTTCGTTTTCAATACTTTTGGAAATGGAGTTCACAACACCTTTCAATGCCAAATCGATTTGCTCACCCGACCTGTTTTCGGACATGGCCTTGAAAAACTGCATCCAATGTTTAACCCGAATTCCGAGATAATCAACCGATTTTGTTTTGGCAAGGTATTCATCCAAAAGTCCTGCCCTGGCAATCCGTCCGAAGTTGTTGCCCTTGTCCCCTTCTGCCTTGTCTGAAGATTCTTCCTTGCTCTTTGGATACGGGTGGCGAAATTCTTCGGGCGGTCGTATTATATCCGTACTACGGATACCCGTACTTTCGCGAGAATTGACCCAATAATAGTTCCTGAATTGAGCCGCAAAACGAGCCAACTCGATGTAGGGAAAAATCAAGATTGGTGAACCTGCCACTACATCTGAAAGCAGCCACGGAGTGACCACCAATAAATCTGGCCTTCCGCAAGCATCTGGATCCACGGTGAACCGGAAACTTGGTTCGCTTTCCTTTGAAAAAACATACCATGCTTTCAGTTCGATGCCAAAAATCACCTCATTAGGTTTTTGCGGGTTTGTGAACAAAATATCCGGGAAGGTCTGTGATTGCCGGACGAAACTGTAGTTTGTGTAACGGTTGTCCTTGTCCCAAATGTCCCGCAAACGGTTAAGGATAATGACAATCTGTGATTCGATAACTGTCGAGAATAGGCTGCCGACCGAAAAAATATCGGTGACATTGATACCCCGGACCACAATTTCCGACCGAAAATAATTGGGCAAGCTTTCCAGCAGGTCAAAAATGTTCTTCCAAACTTCGTAATGTTCCCAAGTTTGGTCGGGCATTTGCCGGACTGGGATGGAATTAGACGGCTCTGGCATAATCCGTTTCAGGAAGTTCAAGGGTGATTTGATTGGAAAGGAAACGGTTCAAGCCCGTTTCAAAAATGGTTTCGTCCATTTCGGCGGCAAAGGCGCGACGGTTCTTTTTTGACGACCAAAAACTTGCAGAAAAAAGGCCGCCGAATGGTTCCCATATGACCTCGCCCGGCCTTGTAGTTGTGGACAAAATTAAGTCCATCAATGCAAGCGGTTTTTGGTTGAGGTGGAAATATTTAGTGGAGCCTTCCGCCTTGATACGTTCTTTAGAGTGAAGCGGAGGGACATCCCAGACATTGGTCACCCCATATTTCCCATTGAAAAGTGGGAAAAAACGACCATATTCGACACTTGAAAGTTGTTTTTTGCCATCTATTGAAAAGTAGGGACGGGTTGTTGTTCTGCCGAATCGATTTGCATAGCTGGCCATTTTTTCGAATAATTCGGGCGGCGGCGCGTACCAAAGGTGGTCTTTGGTCAAATATTTTCTACTTGCAGCAGCGGCTGTTTCAGTCGCCTCATTTGCTTGATGCAAAGTTAGCCCGGCCCGGCTCCATTCGTGGCGAAGCCAATCCTTCATCGAGACCGTACGGTCATCAACCTCGAAAACCGGACGTTTGCAATATTGGACGCAAACCTCGGTTACGACGGGGTAGGATTTCAACACCTTCATATTGCAGTTTCCCGCGATATGCTGAATGCCCTTGTTCCAAATATTGCAACTCATATACTCCCAGCCATAGCTTTCCAAAAGCCTGTGGACACTCGCGAAGCCCAATTCTGTATTCCAAAACCACAGGGTTGTGCCAGCTTCTGCGTGTTTTGTCCATGCATCAACATGGGGCTCGTACCATTCCGCTAGACCATGATGGCTGGTAGTATCGCCTTTAAAGCCCAAAACGCCATAAGCCCCGTCGGACATTATGACTGCAGGTTTTTCCCAATCCTTGTATAGTTTTACGGAATCTCCATTGAAAAGGTGTATGCCCTGTTGTGCCAGTTCCTGTTTGTTCCTTATTATTTTCATCCCTTCTAAATTTCCAGCAATGATAGACATTGCTGAAATAAACAAACAAAATATTTTAATGAATGCCCCCTCAATTCGACGAGATCGCCAACTTGACCTTGTGCGCCGTCCGCTGTTTGTCGAAGGCGGCTTCGCGGAGGTCGTTTTTTGCCGACCGGGTGATTTCAAGCTGATGCATTGGCCGACTTTGGGTTCACAAAAAGTTCAGCCCGGATCTCCTCGATGGCCTCGAGAGCGGAACTGGTTTTTGATTTTACACCTACCTCATTCAGACGGTCGTTCAAAAACTCCTCATATTCTTGGTTGGACATCTGTTGGAGGCTTGCCCCATATTTTGCTTCCAAAAAGTCCAAAAAGTCGGAAAGCTGGGCTTTTGCCGGCTGTGGGAGCGCGTTGGCCCTTTCAAAAAATGCCTTTGTGAGCATGGTTTTCAAAATTTTGTGCGACAAAAATAGGCTTCATTCTTGGAAGTTTGGCGGCCAATTTTTGAAACCTCAATTCTGCGAGATCGCCAATCGCACCTTGTACATCGTCCGCTGGTTGTCGATGTCGAGCTGATATTTTCCCGGGTAAAGAATGTCCAAGCGGCGGCTGATATTGGCCAGCCCGATGCCGCCTTTGAGGTGCGCCATCATCGGTTGCTGCGGTTTTGAATTGGCGATCTCGAAGACGAGCTCCTGCGGTTTTATGTCAAACACGATCTTGATGAACGACTCGTTTTCGAGGCTGATGCCGTGTTTCAGGGCGTTTTCAACAAATGGGATGAACAGGAACGGGGCCACTTTAACGCCCTGGGCCGTGCCGTTCACGGTAAAATCGAGCTCGGCGCGGGTCTTGCGGAGCTTGTCGATCTTCAAATAATTTTCGAGGTACTCGATTTCGTCGTCGAGGTTCACGCGGTCGCGGGCGCAATCGTAGAGCTGATAGCGCAACAGGTCGCTCAATTGGAGGATGCTCTCGCTCGCGTCCGCCGGGTTGGTGCGCGATTGGACGTAAATGTTATTGAGGGAATTGAACAAAAAATGGGGGTTGATCTGGTTTTTCAGGTAGGCCAGTTCAGCCTTGAGCCCCGTTGTTTCAAGCTCTTTGAGCCGCGATTGGGCGCGGAGGAACCGCTTGATGATGTTGAAACCGACGGCGGTCCCCAAAATGGTGGTCGTGATGACAAAGCTTTCCACAAAGCCCTGCAAGTTGGTCGAAAAACTGGCCCCATTTGAGATGAAAAACGGCACAATTGCCGTCGAAAAGAACGAATTGAACGCCACCATCCCGACCGTCGCGAGCAGGTAGGCCCAATATTTCCGCCGCAGGAAAAAACGCGGGATCAGGTAATAAAGGTTGAAATAGATCAACGCCAAATCGATTGCCATGACGCAGAGGTAGGCCACCATGATAAAGCCGCGCGGCGATTTTCCGGTGATGCCGAGGAACAGGAAAATGTGCGGCATGTACATGAACACCCAAAAGATCAGGTGCTGCACCCATCGGAAACGGGTGCCCAATATCCATTCGAGCGAACGGTTGCTGAACTGAAGCATAGTGCGGATTTCCTTTTGAACAGCGCAAATGTAGCAATCGCAGGGTTTCCCGTATTTCCCGAAAAGTAGATGCCAGCCGACAAAAAGTATAATAACCAAGCCAACTCCTATACTAAAAGATTACGAAAAAATGCCATGCCATAATTTCGTAGCATCAAAATATCCAATACCGATTATTTTTTAAATCCGCTCCCATGACTAAAACTGCAACACAGACCGCAGTCCCCGACTCCCCGATGGAACAATCGCCGCTCATCAAGGCGCTCCGCGAATTCCCGCTCCTCCGATCCTTGGGCGAGCAGGACCTCCAGCAAATGGCCCGTTGTGCCGAGCTGAAAGAGGTTGGCAAGTACCACTTCGTCTATCTCTCCGACGAGCCTTCCGATTTTGTCTATTTCCTGATCCGTGGCAACATCAAAACGGGCCTCCACGCCGCCGATGGCCGCGAACTGGTCAAATCGATCATGCACCCGACCCAGATCTTTGGCGAACTGGGCCTCATGGGCGAGAAAAACCGCGCCGAGTTTGCCTGTTCCATGAACGGCGACTGCGCCTATATCGCCATCCGATCGGAGGATTTCCGGCGCATCGTGGCGGCCAATTTCCAGCTTTCGCAATCGCTTTTGGTCGAAATGGGCAACCGCCTTCGCCGCGCCGAGCGCCAATGGGAAAGCCTCATCTTGAAGGATGTCCGCACCCGCATCGTTGATTTTATCAAGGAATCCGCCGAGGTGCGGGGCCGTCAGGTCGGTTTTGAGACGCTGTTCAAGCACAGCCTCACCCAACAGGACATCGCCAGCCTCGTCGGCGCGAGCCGCCAAACGGTCACCGCCGTCCTCAACGAGCTGCGCAAATCGAACCTCATTTATTTCAACCGCCACTCGATCCTGATCCGCGACCTGGCGAATCTCAATTGATGTTATTTGTCTCCCTATAAGTTTTTGCTTCATGTGAAGTACAGAACGTTAAGCTCTTTTCGATGATGATCGGGAAGGGCTTTTTTTTGATTTCAGATTGGGCCGCAAAGTTTTCTACCTTTTCCCCCTCAAAATATGCACCCATGCCGATGCCGATGGACGACCGGATTGAACACCTCGAACGCGAACTGCACCTCAAACAGCTCCAAATAAACAGCCTCCTCAACATCACCCAGGCCATCAACTCCAACGTGAAGGCCGAGGGGCTGTTCAGCATGTACCAGTCGTTTTTGAACTGGGAAATGAGCATCACCAAAATGGCCCTCTTTTTCCGCGAAAGCGGCCGTTGGACCTGCGTCACCAGCCTCGGCGTGGACGAGGAACTGCTCGACACGAACCGCTCGCTCGACGCAGAAGCGTTCAAGTTCACCGCGCCGAGCCGGGTGGACGATGCGGTGCACGAGTTTTTGCGGCAGTTCGACCTCGTGATCCCGGTCTTGCACAAAAAGGAGCCGATCGCATACACCTTTATCGGCGACCTCGACGAGAACGACGATATGTACGCCAAGGTCCAGTTCATCACCACGATCACCAACATGATCGCCGTCGCCATCGAGAACAAACGCCTCGTCAAGCGCGAACGCCGCGAAGAACTGCTCAACCGCGAGGTCGAACTGGCCTCCGAGATCCAAAAATCGCTCGTCCCGTCGTCGCTCCCGTCTGGTGAAAAATACCAGCTTTCGAGCATCTACAAACCACACCTTGCCGTCGGCGGCGATTATTACGACGTGATCGAATTTCCCGACGGGAAGTTTGCTTTTTGCATCGCCGATATTTCGGGAAAAGGGGTCGGCGCGGCGATCCTCATGGCCAATTTTCAGGCAAACCTCCACTCGCTCATCCACCGTTTCAAGGGCGTGAACGGCGAACGCCTCGCCCTTGGCGAACTGACCACCGAGCTCAATCGCGCCGTCAACCGCGTGACGAAGGGCGACAAATATCTCACCTTTTTCGTCGGCGAATTTTGCCTCGAAACGCGCGTCCTGCAATATGTAAATGCCGGCCATGTCCCCCCCATTTTGATGAAAAACGGCGGCGAGATCACCCATTTGACCACCGGCAGCACGGTCATCGGCGCGTTCGAGGAGCTGCCCTTTATCGACACCGGCTCGGTCGAGATCCCGGAAGAGGCCATCATTTTCAATTATACCGACGGCCTCACCGATGTCCAAAACGACGACGGCGAGGATTTTAGCGAGGCGAAATTGTTGGCGTTCGTCCGCGGCCACGCCCATCTTTCGGTCAAGGATTTCAACACCAAACTGCTGGAAGTGGTCGAGCTTTTCCGGGGGCAACAGGAGCTGCCGGACGATATCACGGTGCTGACGTGCAAGTTGGCGGCGGGGTGATGGCACCTATCCTTGAGACGAAATATTTAATCTTCCTTACTTTTATTCTATAATTTTACACAATGGAAGTCAAATTTACTCCCGAACATAAGGTCATCAATGACTTATTTGCAAGAGAAATAAAGTATATCATACCCGAATACCAGCGCCCGTATTCTTGGGATTGCGAAGGCAAAAGCGACAAGAACAATCAGGTCAACTCGATGTGGGATGATTTATACGGTTATTTTTTGAATGGCAAAAAGGATACATATTTTTTTGGATCCATGGTTTTAATCGGAAACGGTGACCGGGTTTATCAAGTCGTCGATGGACAACAGCGATTGACCACATTGGTGCTGCTTTTTGCAGCCTTTAAATGTTTTGCCCAAGAAGCGAAAATATCCTTGGCCGAAAAAAGCCTTTTGGAATTTGCCGACGCGGTAATTACAGATATCGACGATTTGATTTTTGACCGGCGAAGACATGGGGCCATAACTTTGGAAAAAAAAGTTAAGATTGAAAAATCGAACGGTTTTGATTATGACCAAATCCTGAACAGTGCCATCGAATGTCAATCATTTCAAAAGGAGAAATATAAAGATGCCAAACCCGACCAATTGGTGGTCGCTGAACGCTATTTCAAAAACAAAGATTACTTTGTTGAGCAACTCCGAAGGAATTTTTTGACCGATGAAAAATTTATTTTCACAAACGCTGAGCAGCTAAACAATTTTTTGGATTTCATAAAAAACAAGGTCTCCGTCGTTCGTATCCTGACAGGCAGTTTTGACATTGCTTACCATATTTTTGAAATACTGAACAACCGAGGCCTGCCGCTCTCCAATAAAGACCTCTTTCGAAATTTTGTCATCCGTGAATTCGAGGCACTTAAAAAAAATGAAGCTAAATATTTAAATATTTCTCCAACCGAAAAATGGTCCAATCTTGAGGAAAACTATGAATTAAGGGATGATTTTGTGGCTCGCTGGGTCGAAAGCGTCAATGCGAGTCAACAGAAATATTCGGCCTTCAATGACCTTAAGGGCATTTATGAAGAAAAATATACCGACCAATTTCCAAAGAAAAAAATTGAAGTGTTCTATGCCGATATTGAACAGGACTTGGGTTATTTTTCGATTATCGTGAACGCTGATGTCCCAAATCCCCTGCTTCGTGCAAAATTAAACGTACTGCTTAACGCAGGTAACACCCGATACACACTCAATTTCTTGTTGGCCGTCTGGCGAAAATTCAATGGGGACGAAGCAACCATTTTCAGCCTTGTGAACGCTTACGAAACTTTTTTGCTCCAAAAAGTTTTGGTCGGTCGTTTTGTTTCCGCGCCGGTCTATGCGGCCATTTCTTGTTTAAAGGAAAAAGATGGCATAACAAAAGCGATAAAAACCCTTGCCCCAGCCGCTATCAAAGATTCGTTGAAAAGTGTTATTGAGTCAGGCCACTTGGACAATGATGCGGGAAAACTGTTGGTGGCAAAATGGACTTGGATAAATGATGCCCAGAATCCCGATGACTTTATCGAACAAAAACTGGTGTTTGACAAAGCCACACTAGAACATATCATCCCACAATCGCCCGAAAAAGGGACCAATTGGAAAGTGGATTTCAAGCCGGCATTTATTGACCAATTTACTTACCGGATTGGCAACATGACCCTCCTAACCGGCCGGCAAAATTCGGCTGCCCGCAATTATGATTTTTCCAAAAAGAAAATCGTCTATAGCAAAACCAGATTGCCGGACGCACAAAAGTTGGCAAACCTCCCTGCCATTGACGAGGCTTTTATCAAAAACCGCCATGAAAAAATCGTTGCTGATATCCTATATGATTTGGGGATGGAAGCCCTTTGAAAGTAGTTGCCTCTGCAAGAAAAACGCATCCATAAAACAGTAAATTTGTAGCAAAACACACTTTCGGCCATAGCCTTCCCATTTCAAAACTCATGAAAATCGCACTCGCCCAACTCAATTACCATATCGGAAACTTCGACGGCAACCTCGCCAAAATGATCGAGGCCGTCGAAAAAGCAAAGGCGCAGGGCGCGGACCTCATCGCGTTCGGCGAGCTGGCGACCTGCGGCTACCCGCCCCGCGATTTCCTCGAATTCGACGATTTTATCCGAAAATGCTATGCCTCGGTCGAGGCACTGGCCCGCGTCGCGCAGGGAATCGCCATCGTGGTCGGTTCGCCGAGCCGCAACCCGGTGCCGGAAGGGAAGGACCTCTACAACAGCGCGTGGTTTTTGGCCGACGGCGATATTTTGGCGGTCAGCCACAAGGCCCTTTTGCCGACCTACGATATTTTTGACGAGTACCGCTATTTCGAGCCGGCGAAGGAATTTCAGGCCGTCATTTTTCGCGGCAAAAAAATCGGCCTCACGATCTGCGAGGACATTTGGGACGTCGGCACCGAAAACCCGCTTTATGGCGTCGTCCCGATGGACGAAATGATGGGCGAGGCCCCCGATTTCATGCTCAATATCTCGGCAAGCCCGTTCAGTTTTTCGCAGGCCGCCACCCGTATCGAGGTCGTCCGGGCGAACGTCGAGCGGTACAAAATGCCCGTTTTTTACGTCAACCACGTCGGCGGGCAAACTGATGTGGTGTTCGACGGCGGCAGCATCGTGATGTCGCCCGACGGCATGGTCTATGATGAAATGCCGTTTTTCAGCGAGTGCATCCGTATTTACAACCTCGAAGATGTCGTGCGCGGCGGCCGCGTGAACGAGCAACCGAAGGACAAAACGGAGCTGATCCACGACGCGCTCGTGCTCGGCATCCGCGATTATTTCGGGAAATTGGGCTTCCAAAAAGCCGTCCTCGGCCTCTCCGGCGGCATTGATTCAGCGGTCACGGCAGTCCTCGCGGCAAAGGCATTAGGGCCAAAAAACGTCCGCGTACTGCTCATGCCGAGCCAATGTTCGAGCGATCATTCGGTCAACGATGCCCGCCAGCTTGCGCAAAACCTCGGCATTCAGCACGACCTCGTGGCCATCCAGCCGATGTACGAGGCTTTTGAAACGGCGCTCAAACCGCATTTTTTTGGAAAAAACGCGGACGTGACCGAAGAGAATTTGCAGGCCCGGATCCGCGGGATGCTGTTGATGGGCATTTCCAATAAATTTGGCCATATCCTATTGAACACCACCAATAAAAGCGAGATGTCCGTCGGTTATGGCACTTTGTACGGCGATATGTGCGGCGGCATTTCCGTCCTCGGCGATGTTTATAAAACGGAGGTCTATGAACTCGCCCGTTTTTTGAACCGCGACGAAGAAATCATCCCCAAAAGTTCGCTGGAAAAACCACCGAGTGCGGAGCTTCGGCCCGGCCAAAAAGACTCGGACAGCCTCCCGCCCTACGAGATTTTGGACAAGCTCCTTTTTCAATATATTGAAAAACGACAGGGCCCGCGCGAACTGCTCGCCCTCGGTTTCGACGATGCGCTCGTCAAACGGGTGCTTCGGATGGTCAATATCAACGAGTTCAAACGGGAACAGGCCGCGCCCGTCATCCGGGTCTCGACAAAGGCGTTCGGCATGGGCCGGCGGATGCCGATTGTGGGGAAATATTTGAACTAATAGACCTCGCTCGTAAGGGTCTGCGACCCGCTCGTGAGGGTCTGCGACCCGATACGCCCTGTTTTCAGGTCTTTGAC
>JANOQP010000509.1:0-3677 GCA_031414895.1 Saprospirales bacterium | reverse complement strand
TTTTAAGTGATTGCTCGAAAATAATCGAGTGTTTTTTGGTTGGCAAATTTGACGGGTGTTTTTACCTTTCCCAAAAATAAAACCGTCCAATTTTTATGCCGAACGAACTGAACCGTCGCCAATTTTTGTCGTCAGCATCGCTCGCGGGCGCGGCCTTGATCTTGCCAAACATTGAACAGGAACAGGCCGCGCCCGCGATCGGTCGGGGGAAAGGGAAATCAAAGCTCAATTTTGCGATCATCGGTACCGGCCTGCGCGGGCAGGACCACCTCGAAGGGCTGCTGAAAAGGGACGATTGCGAGATCGTCGCGCTCGCCGACCCGGAACCGAGAATGATGGCCGCCGCGCTCGAAATGGTGGCCAAAGCTGGCCGCCCGAAACCCAAAACCTTCGGGAACGGCGGGCAGGATTACCAAAATTTATTGGCCGAAAAATCCATCGACGCGGTCGTCGTGGCCTCTCCGTGGGAACTCCACACCGAGCAATGCGTCGCGGCGATGCGGGCGGGCAAGGCCGTCGGGAGCGAGGTTTGCGGCGCGTTTTCGCTCGACGAATGCTGGCAACTGGTCAATGTGCAGGAGGAAACGGGCGCACCGTTCATGTTTTTGGAGAACGTCAACTACCGCCGCGACGTAATGGCGGTGCTGAACATGGTCAGGCAGGGGCTTTTTGGCGAGATGCTCCATTATGAGGGCGGCTACCAGCACGATCTGCGCGGGGTGAAGTTCAACGACGGCATAAACCCCTACGGCGGGGGCGTCGAATTTGGCGAAAAAGGCTGGAGCGAGGCCCGTTGGCGCACCAAACATTCGCTGCACCGCAACGGCGAACTCTACCCGACGCACGGCATCGGCCCCGTCGCGATGATGGCCGACATCAACCGGGGCAACCGCTTTTTGTACCTCACCTCGATGGCCTCGAAGGCACGGGGACTGCACGATTTTATCGAAAAACACCCGAAAGGCGGCCCCGCGCACCCCAACGCCCGCCTCGATTGGAAGCTCGGCGACGTGGTCACGACGCTCATAAAATGCTCGAATGGCGAAACCGTCATGCTCTCGCACGACACCAATTTGCCCCGCCCCTATTCGCTTGGATTCCGGGCGCAGGGGACCCGCGGGCTTTGGATGGACCTAAACAATTCGCTGCACATCGAGGGGCTGACCGAGGCGCACCGATGGGCGAAGGCCGATGACCTTTTGAAAAAATACGACCATCCGCTCTGGAAAAAATACGAGGCCACTGCCGAGGGCGCGGGCCACGGTGGCATGGACTTTTTTGTGCGCCATGCCTTCGTCGAGGCCCTGAAAGCGGGCGCGGCGATGCCCATCGATGTTTATGACGCGGCAACTTGGCTGGCCATCACGCCGCTTTCGGAGGCATCGATCGCGGCAAGTGGGCAGCCCCAGGCATTCCCCGATTTTACGCGCGGGCGGTGGACGATGCGGGGGAACGATTTTGCGCAGGGGGAGAACTATTGAGCCTTTTCATAGGGCATGAAAAAACAACCAACTTTGTACAAAACGAATTGACCAATTAGGTTTTGAAAAATTGGGTTTGAGTTTTTGGGATATATCACCGCTCCCGCAACAGCCCCATCAAATCATCCGCCGACATTTTCACCCCGCCGTCTGCGCCGCTCAAAAGCGCGTCCGTGAGGTCTCGTTTGTGCGCGTGGGGCTTGAATATTCCCGGATAAGTCAAAAAATTTAGAGCGTTTCCATCACTTTGACCAGTCTTCTGAATTGAGAAAGCTCGTTTTTCAAAAAATCAGTATCTAATACGGAAAGGGCTTCAAAGGAAGGGAAGCCCTTTTTGTAGGGCTTTGAAGTATCTTTGGTGGCCTCGAAAAGCGCATCTTTGAGTTCGTGACGATTTCGCGATTCCAACTCTGCCAAAGGCGGTAGCTTATTTTGTCGAAAACCTTGTTCATAATGCACGGACAATGAGCTCTTATCGGCAGAAATCCATGTTTCCATACAAGTGGCCATCAACAGTGCTTGGCGGTTGTGCGCCCCGTCCGGCCTTTGGAATCCATCCCTTTTTTCAAGATGTTCCCATGCAAATGCACTTGCTGGGTCATCGTTCAAACCTTCGACCGGATCCTCGCTATCAACCAGCAAAAGGCTGAATTCCCCGAGTATTTTGAAGCCAGTTGAAAATTTATCAAAAGTATCGATTCGTCCCCCACAGGCCACGATTCGGGTCATTACACCCGAAAATCCAGCCTTTTTCAGTAGAGTAGCCATGCCCTCTTGAAGCCGTTGTCTTTGGGACTTGCTTTTACCGGCTCCCTCAATGTATATTTTTGGTACTTTTCTCACCATCGCTTTCCGCCAATTTCACCGCTATTCCAAGCCTCACCGAGACCAGAATAGTTTTCAAGCCAAACATCGATTTCCTCCTTGTTCAATCTGTTTATGGTCGTTAGACCATCGTGTTTTTCGGCCACGAGGACAGTTTCAGGATGTTTGGAAAGGGTATCAATCAAAAAATCGGAATGGGTCGTGACAACAAGCTGGGTTCTTTCAGAAGCCTTCAGGAGCAAATCCGCGATATGGGGAATCATGTCTGGGTGCAGACCAACTTCCGGTTCTTCAATGCAAATGAAAGGAGGTGGGGCAGGGTCGTGCAGGATGGATAAAAGGCAGAGGAAGCGGAGGCTTCCGTCCGAAAGCCGGGTGGCAGGGATGTTGAACCCGCGTTCCGAAAAATTTACCTGAACTGATGAACTGCCCGGATCGATGATTACTTCGAAACCCTCCATCTCCTCATAAAGCCGTTTCAAGGATTTCATCAAATCGCCTTTTGACTTTGGCGTACGGCCAAATTTGTTGAGGAAGACACCAAGGTTTGAAAAATCTTCCTCTAATCGGTCGTTTCGCAAATCCGCCCTTTGAGATTCCCTAAAAGGGGCGTTCCTCCCAAAGCTCCATTCTCGGTAAAGCCTTATTCTTTCATAAAGACCACCGACATGAGCAATTTCGGGATAAAACAAAGGGTCTTTTCGCTGTGAAAGGATGGAATATTCGGTATCCACATCCTCAACGACCAACCCTCGAAAATCATGATTTCCTTCGAAATCCAAAATGTTCAATACAGGCTTGCCTTTTTGGAACCGATAAAAAAAATAAACATCTTTGTTCTTGCCAGTTGGCCGCTCGTTTTCTACGAACTCGTCAATAACTTTTAAGCGCAGGTTTTCGCTGATGAAAGTTAGCCTGTGTTTTACGTTTTGGCTATTGCTATTTGGCCCAGCCATCAAGGTCTCAATATAGGAAACTTGGTTTTCTGCCCCCTTCCAAATCCACTCATTCACCCCGCCCCCTTTGCTGATTATTCTTTGAAGGTTGGCCTCTTTGTCCTCTGCGCTGCGGGGTAGGCTGCGGAGCAATGAAAACAGCTCTATGAAATTCGATTTCCCGGAACCGTTGATTCCAATGAGCACGTTGAGTTTTCCCAAGTTCAAATCCAGTCCTTCAAAACCAAAGGATAGTATGTTTGAGGCTTTGATATGTTTTATTATTTCCATGGCGTAAAAGTAAATTTTTGGCAATGTTCTCATCCATTATTGTTCAGGAAAAGAATCGAGCATAAAATCGATACGCCCGCAAAACCTCACCGCTCCCGCAACAGCCCCATCAAATCATCCGCCGACATTTTCACCCCGCCGTCTG
>JANOQP010000508.1:0-3641 GCA_031414895.1 Saprospirales bacterium | reverse complement strand
TATGAGATCAGCCAGATGAACCTACAAAACACAGAACTGGTCGTCCTTTCCGCCTGTGAAACAGGCCTCGGCGACATCGAAGGGAACGAAGGCGTTTATGGTTTGCAACGCGCTTTCAAAATCGCAGGGGCGCGCTATCTCATCATGTCGCTCTGGTCGGTCTCGGACCGGAAAACGGCAGAGTTGATGACCCTTTTTTACCAAAACCACCTCGAAAAGGGGCAATCCATCCCGGATGCCTTCCGCGCAGCTCAACAGGCCATGCGCGAAAAATATCCCACAACGCCTTCGGCTTGGTCCGGGTTTGTGCTTTTGGAGTGAAAAAATACCTTTGGGCCTCACTTCGCCCGGAAAACAACCACATCTATGGAACAAACCGACTACCTCCAAGCCCTGCTCCGGGGCGATGGTGCTGCGCTCGATCAATTGTACCGCGCCAATTTCCCGATGATCCGCAGCCTGGTTTTCGACCACGGCGGCTCCGAACCCGATGCCAAGGACGTTTTTCAGGACGGCCTGATTGTGGTCTTCAAAAAGGCCAAAGAGCCCGGCTTCGAACTGTCGAGCAAGTTCAGCACCTATTTTTACGCCATCTGCCGCAACATCTGGTTCAACCGTCGCCGGAAAAAATCCGCCACTTCGGAGGTAACATTACCGGACGATGCCAAATACATCCCGGATGGGGATGTTGCCCTTGCCGACGCCGACCTCCTGAAACTTGACCGCAGCAAACTTTTATGGCAGGCTTTCCGCCAGTTGGGCGAGGATTGTCAAAAAGTCCTTGACCTGTTTTTTAGGGAAACCGACATGGAAACAATCGCCCAAGAAATGGGATTTGGCAGCGAGGGGTATGCCCGGCGGCGCAAGCACGTTTGCAAAGAGCGGCTCGTCGAATTGATCAAAACCAGCCCGGTTTTCCCGGAATTAATGTACTGAAGGATGACACAAGAAGAACTTTACAACAGCATCGAGCAATATCTGGCGGGAAAATCGAGCGGGGCGGAACGCGCGGAAATCGAACGCCGCATCGAAACGGATGCCGGTTTCCGGGCGGAGGTGAACATCCATCGCGACCTTCTCCATGAATTTGCCGACGCAGAAAACCTCAATTTCCGCCTCGCCCTCGATAGGTTCATGGCCAGCCCGCCCCCGCTCGAGGATGTCCCGCCCGACAGTCCGGGGCCAGAAAACAAACCGAGCGGGGCAAATTGGCGACTAATTGGCGGGATTGCCACTATCGCGGTTTTGGCGGGCATCTTTTTTTTGGGGCCATTTTTCAAACCCGAAACAGCTCCGCCTCTGTCGCCCGCCCCGGAAAATACGGCCCCTGTCGCGCCGCTGCCCATTCCCGCACCGCCCTCCCCCACCCCAACGCCGCCCGTCGAGGCCAAAAAACCGATGCCCATTGCATTCGCGGATCCGAAGGATTTTTTGCCAAACCCAATTTTGGAAGCCCGAATCACCGACCAAGTTCGCGGCGACATGGGCGGGGAAACAAAGATTGAACTGTCCAGCCCAACCGCTGGGTCGGTTTTTTTATTGAAAAAAAGCACCGCCACCATCCCTTTTCGCGGCTTCGTGACCAGCGGCCCCATCCCGGGCGACCGACCGCTCCAACTTTTCATTTATTCAAACAGACCGGAACCTTGGGACAAAAAAGAGCCCCTTTTTTCAATCCCCATTTTGACAAAACCTACGGTTGATGAAAGCATTTTCGACATCAACTTTCACCAAAGTTTAAGCCTCACACCGGGGCTTTATTATCTCGTCGTCGGGCAAAAAAGGGAGGAAGACGAAGGTTTCAAAAACCTTTGGTTCGGAAAAGTGGTGGTGAACCTGCATTAGAAGTTGAATATCTTGTTGCCGAGATTACCAAATTACCAAAGCCTGTCTCTTTAATTTTATGGAAACGCCCCCCTCGAGCTACATCGAGTATTTATTGGAAAACCGTAGTGAGCCGGACAGTCCGGCTGCCTTAAAATGTGAGGTTTTGAACAAAGAGCTCACAGAAATGGCGCTAAAGAACAAAACGCTCAAGGATTATTGGGAAAAGTAAAGCAGCTTGGAATAAGTTGCCCTACTTTTTCAACCGCCCTATTTCCTCCTCAATCTGCCCTTCCCATGTACGCCGCTTGGACTCGAGTTCCGCAAAAAGTTCGGGGCGGAGTTTTTGAAGCTGCATCTTGACCATGCTCGCCAAAAAAGGGCTGTCCCTGAATTGTTCCATCGGCGAGAGGTCCCGTTTGGGGCCAAGTAGCGTGTCTTTCACGAATTCGCCCGACTCGGCGAGCGCGTTTTTATAAGCTTCGCCAAAAAGCCCGACGTCGGCCAGCAGGCTCTCGAATAGCGGAGCCTTCATTTTTTCATGCTGAACTTTTCGAGCCTCTTTTTCGGCGGTCAATTGTTTGATCCGGTTCGCGGCGGAGGCCACTTTTTGTGCAGATGACTTGACCTGTTGCTCGCGCTGAACCTTCGAACTTTGCCAATCCTCCTGCAACGCCTTTATCAGAAAACCGGCGGGATTGCCCTCCCCTACCCCTTTCGACTCCCGGAGGAGCGCGATTTTTTCCAGGTAATAGGCCTCCAGTTCACCGCATCGACGGACTGCCTCCTTCCTTGCCGATTCGTCGGCAACTATTTTGAAGCCCAGATCAAGCTGTTTTTCGATGTTTTTTGTGTGGATTCCGAGGCTTTTGAGCGTCGCTATGGTCGTTTCGCTCAATTCGGACGGCTTTTCAGCTGGTTGGTCACCCTCGGTAATGAAGGAAAGGACGGGCGGCGGAGCGTTGTCCGTCTTCTTTTTTTGCGGTTGGCTCGAGTAAATAAAGAACTCGATGCGGGTCACTTTTTTGCCCTCTTTTATTTCCTCATAATCGAACGAAAGATCGGAATTTGCTTCCAGATCGGCCTTTGTTGCGTCCAGAACCCGCGATTTGAAATGGCTGTACTTTTCGTATTCAGATCCAATCTTGCGCTGCAAATCCGCCATTTCGAATACGCGACGGCCAAAACGGCGGTATTGGTGCAACAACTCGTACAAACGAATCGAGTATTTTGAGTTCAGTTTCGGGATGTTCGAAAGCTGATATGCCGTAAAATTCCCCTTCAGTTGTATCAGATAGGGTTTCAACTGGCTCGAAATCTCATAGGTGACCGTCCCCGCCCGCAGGTCGATTTCATAGGAAGAAATGAAATAGGCGACGAGCGCCTTTTTGTCCGACTTGATCTCGATCGGTTCGCTGTTAAGGCGCTTCGAAATGTCCTTCAGGTCTTCGTAAAACCGCCCCCAAGTGACCGCCCCGCCGGAATTGCCGAGGTATTCTTTCAAGTCATCAATCTTGACCGAGTAAAGCCGAAGGTCGTGGTCGTCGGGTTTGATGAGCGCGAGGAGCAGCCGCGCGACCTTGTGGGCCCGCGCCGTGAGCGCCGTTGAATAGGTCGCCTCGACCAAGTCGTTCGATTGGCTGACCAAAAATTTGTCGGTATTGGGCTTCTGGGCCTCCTTTTTCTTTGCCATGATGCCGCAAAAATAACAAAAGCCACATTTTGACAAATCTGCGGCCTTAAAAAATCAACTGGCACAACCCATCCATTATTACTCAAAATGTGGCACTTGCGACTCAAAACGTGGCCGATGGAAC
>JANOQP010000507.1:0-5835 GCA_031414895.1 Saprospirales bacterium | reverse complement strand
GGATGGGCGACGGATTGATGCAAGTCATTGAATACCAGACAGATAGCGCGGAAGATTCGAGTAATTCGGGCGGCTCGGCGCGGAGTTTCAGCCGCCATTTGATGTGCCCCGTTTCGGGCATTTCTTACGAAGAACCGTCGCCGAACACCTTTTCGTTCAACAGCCCATACGGAATGTGCCCGCATTGCAAGGGCCTCGGCGAGATACCCGAAGTGGACCTCGCCCGCGTCATCCCCGACGACTCGAAAAGCATCAACGAAGTGGGCATCGTGCCGCTCGGCGAGGTGCGCGAAACGAGCCTTTTCAAACAATTGAAGGCCATCGCGAAAAAGCACAAATTTGCCTTTTCGACCCCAATAAAGGACATTCCCGCCGAGGGCCTAAAAACAATCCTGTACGGCGGTGATGAAACTTTGAAGGTTGAAATTTCGTGGGGCGGAGACGAGTACGCCTATAATTTGGCCTACGAGGGACTTGCCCAAATGCTCAAACGGTGGTACACCGACACCGGGAGCGAACGGATCAGGCAGGCGGCGGAGGATTACATGGTCATCGCGACCTGCCCCGAATGCGACGGCACGCGGCTCAAAAAAGACAGTCGCTGGTTCAAGATCGCCGAAAAAAACATCGCCGAACTGGCCGAAATGGACCTCACGGAGCTTTCCATTTTGCTCGAAAACATCGAGGAAAAAATGTCCGACCGGCAGCGGACGATTGCGCGGGACGTGCTGAAAGAGATCCGGTTCCGGCTCAAATTTTTGCTCCATGTCGGGCTGGATTATTTGTCGCTGCACCGCTCGGCGCGGACGCTTTCGGGCGGCGAAAGCCAGCGGATCCGCCTCGCGACGCAGATCGGTTCGCAGCTCACGGGCATCACCTATATTTTGGACGAACCGAGCATCGGGCTCCATCAGCGCGACAACCAAAAACTCATCGAGGCCCTCCGAGACCTCGCAAAAATCGGCAACACGGTCATCGTCGTCGAGCACGACCGCGATATCATGCTTGCCTCCGATTTCCTCCTCGACCTCGGCCCCGGCGCGGGAAAGCACGGCGGCGACATCGTGAGCGCGGGCATCCCGGCCGATTTTTTGAAAATACCGACCCTGACGAGTGATTTTCTTTCCTATCGAAAAAATATCGAGGTCCCAAAATTTCGCCGAAAAGGCAGCGGGAAATCCCTAAAACTGACCGGGGCGACGGGCCATAACCTTCAAAATGTCTCGCTCGAAATACCGCTCGGCACGCTGACCGTCGTGACCGGGGTGAGCGGTTCCGGCAAATCGAGCCTGATCAACGAGACGCTCTACCCGATCTTGCAACAGCATTTTTTCAATTCGCTCAAACGCCCGCTGGCCCACAAGAGCGTCGAGGGCCTCGAACATTTGGACAAGGTGATCGAGATCGACCAGGCCCCGATCGGGCGGACGCCGCGCTCAAACCCGGCGACGTACACAAATGTTTTTGGCGATATCCGCAAGATTTTCAGCGAACTGCCGGAGGCAAAAATCCGGGGATATGCCGCCGGGCGGTTCAGTTTCAACGTAAAAGGTGGCCGTTGCGAAGTCTGCGAGGGTGGCGGGCGACGGGTGATCGAGATGAATTTTTTGCCCGATGTGGAGGTCAATTGCGAGCGGTGCAATGGCCGCAGGTACAACCGCGAGACGCTCGAAGTTTTATTTAAGGGCAAATCGATCTCCGATATTTTGGACATGACAATCGACGAGGCGGTTGTTTTTTTTGAAAAAATACCGACCATTTTCCGAAAAATAAAGACGATCCAGGAAGTCGGCCTCGGCTATATCACGCTCGGCCAACAGGCCACGACCCTCTCTGGCGGCGAGGCCCAGCGCGTCAAACTGGCCGAGGAACTCTCCAAAAAGGACACCGGGAAGACCATTTATATTCTCGACGAACCGACCACGGGCCTCCATTTTGAGGACATCACGCACCTGCTCGCCGTGCTGAACCGGCTCGTCGAAAAGGGCAACACGGTCGTTGTCATCGAACACAATATGGACGTGATCAAAGTGGCAGATTGGGTCATCGATGTCGGCCCGGAAGGCGGGCGGCGCGGCGGGACCATCGTCGCGGCTGGCACACCGGAGGCGGTTGCGAAGGTGAAAGGGAGCTTTACGGGGCAGTTTTTGGTGGGGGAGTTGCGGCATTAAAGGGGCAAGCATGGCCATTTGCTTTTGAAATGTAGTTTTGCCCCCCCACTTCGGCCCAAAAATTTTAACAAAATCATTTTGGAACAATTACAACAACATATCGAGGCCTTGATTTTTGCCGCCGTCCAGCCGATCCCGATGGGTGAAATGCAGGCTGTTTTGCAGGAAATTTTTCAGGCGGAAATCGCCACGGAAACCATCAGCGAGTCCATCGAAGCTAGCATGGAAAAATACCGCGCCGCCGATTTTCCGTTCGAGATCATCGAAATTGCAGGCGGGTTTCATTTCATGACAAAGGGCGCATTTCATGGCAGCGTCGCCATCCACCTGAAACAAACGACCAAAAAAAGGCTCTCGCAAGCGACCCTCGAAACCCTCGCAATCGTCGCCTACAAACAGCCCGTCACGAAGTCGGAGCTCGAACAGATCCGGGGCGTGGACTGCAACTATGCGATGCAAAAACTGTTGGAAAAGGAGCTTGTCGCCATCACCGGGCGTTCGGAAGGGCCGGGGAGGCCGCTTTTGTACGGCACATCCCCGAAATTTATGGACTATCTCGGTATCAAAAATTTGACCGAGCTGCCGAAGCCGAAAGATTTTAAGGAGGTCGAAAGCGAGGTCGGCGAGGTTGTTGAACAGTAATTTTTTTTGAGTGAGGGGATGACTTAAAGTCATCCCCTCACTTGATCAACACATTTTTATCGTAAAAATGGACACATTGACCTCACCGCTCATCAACAAGGTCGCGCAAAGCGCACTGATCACCATCAACTTGGAGGATTTTTTCCCAAAGGCGGAAATCGTCGGCCTCGATTTGAAGGACTGGCTTTTTCGCGAGTTGATTTTAAAGGAAAAGGATTTCCGCGAGTTCTTGAAGGCGCACGATTGGGCCCAGTATTCTGATAAAAACCTCGCCGTTTTTTGCTCCGCCGATGCCATCATCCCTATGTGGGCATGGATGCTCGTGGCCGCGAACGCCGCGCCGTTTGCCGTCGATATTTATCAGGGAACGACGGAGGAAATGGTGAAACATCATTTTTCAAAAACAATGGCGACGGTTCAGGTCGAAAATTTTGAGGGGAAAATGCTCGTCATCAAGGGTTGTTCCGACCAGCCCGTGCCCGCCTCCGCCTATCTCGAACTGACCCGGATCTTGCAGCCGGTGGCCAAATCAATCATGTTTGGCGAGCCATGTTCGACCGTCCCGGTCTTTAAGGCAACAAAAAAACCGCTGGAAATCGGTTAGATCTCCGGCGGTTCGACCGTTTTTTTCTTCATTTCGCTTTTGGGGGGCTCAAATATTTTTGGGCGAAATCGATCAGTGGTGATGCGCCTCTTTGAGCATGCGGTTTCCAAAAACAAAGAGGATGAGCAATAAAAAAGTGAGTATAAGCATGGGCCAAAAGATTAAGGATTATGAATGTCTTTTAATGCCACATAAACGGTTGTTGTGAGCGGTTTGGTTTCCCGCGCTGCCCGTTTTTTTTTCAAAAATGCCGAAAACGGACATTCAGTTCCTGAAATCGCTCCCCCACATCAATTTTTCCCGGATGGTTTTCAAAAAAGAATGGTTTTCGAGCAAGATCAGCCTGATCGGGTAGTCGTTTTTGCGGACGGCCAATTGGTGCTTGCTCGTCACGGTCGCAAATCGGCTGTCCAGCGTGCAGAGGAAATTGTCGGCGCGGCCCTCTATTTCAAATGAAATAACGGAGCTGTCGGAAATGACGATCGGGCGCATGTTGAGGTTGTGCGGCGCGACGGGCGTGAGGACGAAATTTTGGGAATCCGGGAAAATGATCGGCCCACCGCAGCTCAACGAATAGCCCGTGGAGCCGGTCGGCGTGGAAATGATGATGCCGTCGGCCCAATACGAATTGAGGTAATCGCCGTTCAAAAAGACATCGATCGTGATCATCGAGGAGGTGTCGCGCTTCAAAATGGTGCAATCGTTGAGCGCGATCGGCAGGTCGCCGAAGACCCCGGCCGGCGAACTTTCGAGGTAGAGCAAGCTGCGTTCGTCAATCTGGAAGGCCCCGCGGGCGAGGCAGGCGACGGCCTCTTCGATGTCGTTTTTGTCGGTGCTGGACAAAAAACCGAGCCGTCCGAGGTTGATCCCCAAAACCGGGATGCCCGTGTCGCGGACGAGGCCGACCGCCGCGAGCATCGTCCCGTCGCCGCCGAGAACGAGGACGGCATCGAATTTCCGTTTTCGCAGGTCGAGATGGCTTTCAATGCTGCCGCAGGTTGCGGGGATTTTCACCGCGTCCTTTATCAGTTCAAAATAGCGGGCGTGGACAAAACAGGTCAACCCGTGTTTTTGAAGGGAACCAAAAAGCGACTGGACGGCCACGGTCTGGCTTTCCTTGAACGCAGTCCCGAAGATGATGACCTGCATGGTTTTTTATTTCTTTTTAAAATCGCCGTCCTTCCAAGATTTGAAGAACTTGGCCCAAGCGAGCGGGCTGAAGATGTTCATCGGCGGGGTCTGCCCGATATAATAATAGGCCTTGGTCTGTTGGCGGAGGTAAAAATTGGCGCCCTCGCGACCCGAAAAAGCGACGGCATCGGGCGATTTTCGGAGTGCGGCGAGGCTTTCGTTGGCGACGTTGCGGGCGGCGCGCTCTTGCAGTTCGGGGGTCACATCCATCGCGAGGAACTCGGTCTTGAAATGGTCGCGGCTCGGCCAGGGGAAAATGATGATCTGCGGGAGCATAAAAGTGTCTTGCCCCATCATCTGGACGACCGAATAATGGTCGCTCTGCAAGGTGTCCGGCACGATCGCGTCGGTCATGTTGAAACCGATGCACGAGAAGCGGACGATGTCCTTTTTCTCGACGACGAGCGTAAAAAAGCCGCGCCGGTCGCTGAACGTCCCCCGGTTTTTGAACGGCAGATAAATGGTCGCATACGGCACCGGCACCAATTGGCCGCTCATGTCCGTCAGGACAAGGCCCGAAAACTGGATAAGCTCTTTTTCGGGTTTGACCTGCGCATCGAGCCTGAAAAATCCGGCGGCGAGGAAAAGGGCGAGGATGATTTTTTTCACGGTGAAAATTTTTTCAAAAGTACGTTGTCCAGAACGGGCCAGCAACCCAAAGGGATGGCTGCCGGGCGGCAAATTAACAGTTCCATAAACCGACAGGCCGCGCACCGGTTTTGTTTTTTTCAAAAAAAAGGGGTTTCGGGCAAGTTCTTGACGGTTTCTTCAAAAAACCGATGGATAGTCGGATGTTTGCACCTCGAAAACTGCACTCCATGCCCACCCGCCAACAACAGGCCATCAATTATGGCGAAATCGACAAAATCGCCCTTTGGACCATCATCTCCCTTGCCCTTACCGGCTGGCTGATGATCTATGCGGCCAATTACAAGCCCTCCGAGCCGTGGGCGTTCATGGATTTGGAGCACAATGCGGGCAAGCAGCTCGTTTTTATGCTGCTCTGCACGGGGCTGTTCTTCATCATCCAATTGATCGACTGGACCTTTTGGCGGACCTTCGCCTGGGCCTTTTACGGGCTTTCGATCGCGCTACTGATCGCGGTGCTTTTTTTCGGGAAATTGATCAATGGGGCCCGCGCCTGGTTCGACCTCGGCGGTTTCCGTTTCCAGCCGACGGAGATCGCCAAGTTTGCGACCTGCCTCGCGATGGCCAGTTTTTTGAGCG
>JANOQP010000506.1:0-7835 GCA_031414895.1 Saprospirales bacterium | reverse complement strand
GTGGATGGGGATGTTTTCGAGGATGAGTTGTTTTTTCATCAGCGCACGTTGAAAAACTTCATCTTGTAATCCGTCTGAACCCGGCCCAATTTGATATTTTCGAGCTTCCGTTGGATGAGCCGTTTGCGCAGCGGTTTGAGCTTTTCGGTGAACAAAATGCCGTCGATATGGTCGTATTCGTGCAAAATGACCCGCGCATTGATGCCAGTGAACGTGCGCTCTTGCTCCGCAAAATGCTCGTCCTGCCAACCGATCTTGACCACATCGCGCCGCTCGACATCGCCCCGGATCTTCGGGATGCTCAAACAGCCTTCCTCGACCGTGACCATTTTACCGGACTCTTCCAAGATTCGGGCGTTGATGAACACGATCTTGATGCCCGGCTCGCTCGGTTTTTCGTCTTTTTCCTCGTACTCGATTTGGTCGGTGTCCACGACAAAAAGCCGGATGCTCTGCCCAATTTGCGGCGCGGCCAGCCCGACGCCCTCCGCGTGGTACATCGTCTCCCACATATCGGCGAGGAGCTTTTCGAGGTCGGGATAAGTGTTGTCGATATCCGCCGCGATGCGCTTCAAAACTGGTTGCCCCAGGGCAAAAACGGGTAAAATCATTTTTAAAGTTTCGAGTTTTGAGTGGGGAAGTTTCGGGTTTCGGGTTTCGAGTTTTGAGTGGAAAAGTTTTGAGTTTCGAGTTGTGGAACAACCAAAAAACTCGAAACTGGGCCACTCGAAACCCGAAACTCAAAACTCAAAACTTCCATTTGTTCCGGTTCATCCAGCCTTCCAAAATGAGCGCGGCGGCAATTTTATCGACCCTGCTTTTGTCGCGGCGGTCTTTTTTTTTGAGGCCGCTTTGCATGATCAGGTCTTTGGCCATGCTTGACGTGTATCGTTCGTCTTCGCGCGAAACCGGGATTTCGGGGAAGGTCTTGACCAGTTTTTTGCAAAAAAGGTTGATTTCCTCCGCCAATTGCGCCGGGCTCCCGTCCTCGTGAAAAGGCTCGCCGACCACGATCCGTTCGACCTGTTCTTCCGAAAAATATTTTTTCAAAAAATCAAAAATGGCGGCCGCAGGGACCGTTTCGAGACCCTGCGCGATGATCTGCGCGGGGTCGGTCACGGCGATGCCCATCCGTTTTCGTCCGTAGTCGATGGCCAAAATCCTCATTTATGAAATCCGGTTGTTCTCGTCCGGGAAAATGGCCGTCCCTTTGAAGGTCTTTGCCTCTTCCGGCGTGACGAACGCGTAGCTGATGATGATGACGATATCGCCCGGCTGGCATTTCCGCGCGGCGGCCCCGTTGAGGCAGATCACGCCCGAATTCCGCTCGCCGCGGATGACGTAGGTTTCGATGCGCTCGCCGTTGTTGTTGTTGACAATGGCCACTTTTTCGCCCTCGATCAGGCCGCAGGCATCCATCAACGCCTCGTCGATCGTGATCGAGCCGATGTAGTTGAGGTTGGCCTCCGTGATGCGGACGCGGTGGATCTTGGACTTGAAAACTTCGATGAACATATTTTTTCGCTGAAATCGGCGGCGAAAGTAGCCAGCCGTAGGTTTTATGACGAAATCCGGTCGGTTTAGTTTTTGGTCGCGCAAAATTTGGCCGGGCCGATTGGGCCGATTTGCGACATTTGCCGCCCCGACCGATTTTTCACTGCCCGTTTTTTTGGCAAAATTTTTTGAAAAATGAACACTTGGCTGCCCATCCCGCCCGATTCCGATTTCACGATCCACAACCTGCCCTACGGCATTTTTGACGCAGCCGACGGTCGTGGCCCGCGGCCCGGCGTGGCCATCGGCGACCATATTATTGACCTTTCGGCAGCGGCCGATGCCGGGCTTTTTTCAAAGATGAGGTTCGATAAAAAGGTTTTTCGGCAAAAAAAGTTGAACCCGTTCATCGATCTCGGCAAAAAAATCACGGGCCGCATCCGCGAAAAAATCCAGTCCGGCCTCTGCGATCAGGGCGGCATTTTGAAAAATAATTTTGAAAAAATATTCCACGACCGCGTTTCTGCCCAGATGTTTTTGCCCGTCGAAATTGGCGATTACACCGATTTTTATTCCTCCGAGGAACACGCCACGAACGTCGGTATCATGTTCCGCGACCCCAAAAACGCGCTCCTGCCCAACTGGAAATGGCTGCCCGTCGGCTATCACGGCCGCGCGTCGAGCATCGTCGTGAGCGGCACAGACTTGCGGCGGCCCGCGGGGCAAATCGTGCCGAAAGGCGGGGAACTGCCCATTTTTTCAAAATCAAAACAGGTCGATTTCGAGCTGGAAATGGGCTTTATCATCGGCAAGGAATCCGAGCTCGGCGAACCAATCTCCACAAAAAAGACGGAGGAATATATTTTCGGCCTCGTCCTGTTCAATGACTGGTCGGCGCGCGACATCCAAAAATGGGAATACGTCCCGCTCGGCCCTTTTTTGGGAAAAAATTTCGGCTCCTCGATGTCGCCGTGGGTCGTGCCGATGGAGGCTTTGGCGCCTTTCCGCGTCGCCGGGCCTCGCCAAAAACCAAAGCCGATGGACTATCTAACTTGTTCAAAATCAATGAATTACGACATTGAACTCGAAGTTTTGATAAACAACCACCCGGTCAGCCGCTCCAATTTTAAACACATGTACTGGAACATGGCGCAGCAGCTCGCCCACCACACGGTCAACGGCTGCAACGTCCGCACGGGCGACCTCATGGCCTCCGGGACCATCAGCGGCCCGACGCCAGGCAGCTACGGATCGATGCTCGAAATCGCGTGGGCCGGCACAAAACCGGTCGCGATGCCCGACGGCTCGACCCGCGTTTTTATCCAAAACAACGACCGCGTGACGATGCGCGGCTGGGCCGAAAAAGACGGGAAACGGGTCGGTTTTGGGGAGGTCACCGGGCGGATCATCGACTGACGGCGGACGGCCAACGGCGGACGGCTAACGGCAGACGAATCAGTTAGCTGTCCGCCGTTCACTGTTTGATCAAAATGGCCGGGCTTTCCACCAAATTGCTCTCATTTCCCGCCCGGTCATAAATTTTTATCGAAAAAACCGCCGTCTCCTCCGTGTTTGAATTGTCCACCAACCCGGTCGGCGGGAGGGTGAGGGCGAGTTCCCCTTTTATCGAAATTTTTGTGCCGTCCGGGGCGAGCTGTTGGATGCGCAATTGGTACAAAAGCGCGGGCGACCGGCTGTCCTGCACGAAACAATTGACGGCATTGGCATCGTTTTCACCAAGGTCGCCGTCGCCGTCGGAATAGCTGATGATCAACGAAAGGCTATCAATTCCGGCGGCCAAAACGGTTTTCGAAGCGGACTTGAACTCGATTTTTGGCGCATCCTGCAATTCCGTTTTTTTACAAAAAGAAAATGTAGCGATGGCAAAAGCGGTCAAAAGCACCGCGAAAAAGGGATTTTTCATGTTCAATAAATAATTTGGACAAGCCGATTTTTGTTGGAAATTTGGCCGCGCATCCGTCCGGCGGCGCAATTTATCAACGGCCAACTTCACCTTTTAATATTCAAGACCATGATGACGGGATTTTTTTCCAGCCCCCACACTTTGACCATTTTGGGCATCATTTTCGGCTTCGGCACGCTCGCCGGGCTGGCCTCCAACTATCTGGACGCCGCAGCGGGCAAACCGACGCGCCACCAAAACCTGCGCGGCGTTTTGCTCGGCATCTTGGCCGCGGCGACCGTGCCGCTGTTGCTCCAAATGTTGTCGAGTGACCTCCTCGCCGATGCCATTGCCGAGCCGCACAAATACCTCGTTTTTGGCGGTTACTGCGTCATCACCGCGCTTTTTGCCGACCGTTTTTTGCGCGGGCTGGGCGATAATTTATTGAAAAAACTTTCCGACCTCGAAACCAAGGTCGAGGCCGCCCGCGAAAATGCCGACGCCGCCCTCGAAAACAGCAGCGTCTCGACCGAGGCCGAAAACCCGGAAACCGCGCCCGAAAATGTGGACACCGGGATCGAATCCGCCGAAGAGATCGTCGAGGAGGAAGAATCGGAGAACGAAAGTTTCAACCCGAACAAAATCGAGACGCGCAAGCCCGCTGGCAAGCCGAGATCGGTCGCGCCGGCCCCTGTTGCCCCCGCCCGTGCGCCCCGCGACCGTGTGATGGATGCCCTCCGCGACCGCCGCCAAAAAACAAAAACCGCCGACGCAATCGCACTTTTGGCAAAAGTTTCGGCCAGCGACGCGACCTCCGTTTTGCTCGACATGGAAAGCAGCGGTTCGGCAAAAAAGCTGAAAACATCCGACGGAAAGGTGTTTTGGAAGGCGGTCTGAACTCAATTTTTTATCTTAAAAACCAGGCCACCGACATTGCGCGGTTCGGCGTTTTCCTCGCCGAGGCTTGCCATACAAAATCAAGTTTCGACTAAAAATTGATGTAACTGTTTGCCACATAGCACTTTTTCGCAGAAATCATCCATTTTCACCCCATAAAACAATCGTGAAAAATGAAGCGCACCGGACTCCTTTTCCTCCTTTTGACCGCCTTTTTGCTCGCCGCTTTTTATGTCGGCTGCCGCCAGACCGCCAAAAATACCGCCGCCGACCGGCCCAACGACCCGTTCGTTTTCCGCTCGGTGATGGACAAAAAGCCGCGCATGGTCACGCTCGCGCTGCACGACAACCTTTGGGTGAGCTATTCCGCCGATTCGTGCAGCCTTTACAAAGCGTGGAAGGGCGGCGTCGATTTCAGCGGCGCGGTCTATAATATGCAGCACGGGCCGCAGCCGATGTCGATCGGCGATGCATGGTTCGTGAACGCGCACCCGAGGCCGTGGCGCGTCGAAACGGGCGGGCAATCGGAGCGGCCCGCGGTCGATTACAAAGGCCATCGGATGGTCGATGGCGGCGCGGAAATTTACTTTGACCTCGTGATGAAAAACGGGCAGCGCATCCGCGTGAACGAGCGGCCCGAATATGTCGAGCGCGACGGACAGCCGGGTTTTGAACGGCAATTTTTGGTGAAAAACGCGCCCGACGGGACGACCGTTTTTTTGGAGACAAATGCCGCGTCCATCGTCGCCGAATCCAATATCGAGGCCGAAAACGGGAAATTTTCCATTTCAAAAAAGGAAAACAAGGCCGTCGGCAAGTTCGCGGCCGTTGAAATCGATGGGGAGGTTTCTTTCTCGAACAACAAAAAAACGACCCTCCGAACTTGGTTCATCAACCACCCGCTCGTCGAAAACCCAAACAACGCCGAGATGATGGCCGAGGCCAGCCGGATGACCCCTGGCGAGCGGATCATCAATAAAAGCGACTGCCGCACCTGCCACAACCCGATCGATAAAACGGTCGGGCCGTCGTACGCCGAGATTGCGAAAAAATATTTGAACACGCCGGAGAACCTCGAAAAATTGACCCAAAAAGTGAAGCTCGGCGGCACCGGTGTTTGGGGCCTCGCGGCAATGTCGGCGCACCCGGACATGGCCGACGGCGACCTAAAAACGGTTGTTCAATACGTTTTGGATTTTGACAAAAACAACGACCAGGGCGAGGGGAAAAAGGGCGGATCGGGCAGCTCCAAAATTTTGATTGCCGATGAATCGGTCAATTTGGAGGGCATCGCGAGCGGGCTTTCCGTCGCGGCGATCCCCATTTCGAAGTCGCCGAGCACAATGGCGGATGTCAATTTTTCGGCAAAACCGACCATCGTCGGGGTGGTTGAAAAAGTCGATCTGCTCGACACGGAGTTCGCTTTGCTCGGCTTGGCCGACAATTTTGCCGTCCTCGCAGAGGGCTATTTGAACCTGTCGGAGGACAAAAACATAGATTTTCGGCTGATTTCGGACGACGGCTCGCGGCTGTTTTTGGATGGCCAATTGATGATCGACAACGACGGCCCGCACGGCATGGAACCCGCCGATTGCGAGGTCCAGCTCAAAAAAGGCTACCACAAATTGCGCCTCGAATATTGGCAGGGCGGCGGCGGTCGCGGCCTCCAATTGCAATGGGCCCCGCACGGCAGCACCACTTTTGAGGTCATTCCGCCGGCGTTTTTTTCGCACGGGCGGCTCGAAGGCGCGGCCGAAACGAAGCTCGGCGGCGCGGGCATCGACATCCCCGGCGACCTTTTGCCGCTGGCCGATGTGCACCCGTCGTACACGATCTCGCAGGCGCGGCCCGACTGGTTTTTGCCAAAAGTGGGCGGCATGGATTTCGACTCGAAAGGTAATCTGTACGTCTCGACATGGGACGCGAGCGGCTCCATTTACCGCCTCACGGGGACGGAAACGGGCGACCCGAAAAAGATAAAATGCGTCCAAATTGCCAAGGGCCTGGCCGAACCGCTCGGCGTAAAAATGGTGGACGACACGCTTTTTGTCCTCCAAAAACAGGAGGTCACGCGGCTCGTGGACACCGACGGCGACGGCATCATGGACGATTACCAGAGCTTCGCGAAGGGCTGGCGGGCATCGGCCAATTTCCACGAGTTCGCTTTTGGGCTGGCCTATAAGGACGGTTTTTTCTACGCGACGCTCGCCACGGCGATCAATCCGGGCGGCGCGAGTACCCGGCCGCAGATTTCCGACCGGGGGAAAGTGGTCAAGATCGACCGAAAAACGGGCCAGATCGAGTTCGTCGCGAACGGCCTCCGCACCCCGAACGGCATCGGCATCGGCACAGACAACGAACTTTTCGTGGCCGACAATCAGGGCGATTGGTTGCCCGCTTGCAAGATTTTGCACGTCAGACCGGGGGCTTTTTACAATTCGTATTCCGTTGATTCGGCGGCAAATGCGTCAAAAACGGTCATGCCGCCCGTCGTTTGGCTGCCCCAAGATGAGATCGGGAACTCGGCCTCGCAGCCCAGTTTTTTCCAAGATGACAGTCCGTACAAGGGCCAAATGTTGCACGGCGATGTCTGCTACGGCGGCCTCCAACGGGTCTTTGTGGAAAAAGTGGACGGCAATTATCAGGGCTGCGTTTTCAAGTTTTCGCAGGGCCTCGAAGCGGGCGTGAACCGCGTCGTTTGGGGGCCGGACGGCGCACTTTACATGGGCGGCATCGGCAATCCCGGCAACTGGTCGCACGCGGGCAGCCTTTGGTACGGCCTCCAAAAGATGAAGTTCAATGGAAAACCGACCTTCGAAATGCTCGCCGTACGGGCGAAATCCGACGGCATCGAGGTCGAATTTACCGAGCCTTTGGCCGAGGGCGATGGCTGGGACGCTGCCGATTATTCAATCAAACAATGGTGGTACAAACCGACGGGCGAATATGGCGGGCCAAAAATGGACGAAATGCCGCTGCCCGTCCGCTCCGCAAATGTCTGCGCCGACCGCCGCCGGGTCTTTTTGGAAACGCCGGGCATCAAGCCGGGGCAAGTCGTATATATACGGTTGAAAAATTCGCTGCAAAGTGAGCTTGACCGCGAGATTTGGACGACGGAGGGTTGGTACACGATGAACAAAATACCCGCCGGGCAGCCCGGGCAGCGCACCGTCGCGCCGCCGTCCGCTCCGAAAATAGGCGATAACGAGCTTTCAGAAAAGGAGAAAAAAGCGGGATTTCAGCTCCTTTTTGATGGAAAAAACATCTCCGGCTGGCGCAATTTCAAAAAAACGGACATTGGCAAAGGCTGGGTGATCGACCAAAACGCAATCCATCTCGATGCGAAACCGAACGGTTCCGGCCACTGGCAAGCTGCTGACGGCGGCGATATTGTCACATTGGACGAATACGAAAATTTTGAGCTGCGGCTCGACTGGAAAATCGGGGAATGCGGCAATTCAGGCATCATTTTCAATGTCGTCGAGGACAAAAATTACGATTATGTCTGGCAGACCGGCCCCGAAATGCAGGTGCTCGACAA
>JANOQP010000505.1:0-2155 GCA_031414895.1 Saprospirales bacterium | reverse complement strand
CGGGCAAAAAAAGCAGCACCGCCAGCATCGCCGCGCTCGCCGCGAGGGTAAAAAAACGGCAGGCATCGGCCATCACCTGCGGCGCATTTTTGTCCTTCGCCTGTCGGAAAAAAAACGGCTCAGCGGCATATCTATATGCCTGCGTGAAGATGGAAATGAGCATCGCCAGTTTGTAATTGGCCGCGTAAATGCCGAGTTGGGCGCGGTTTTCGGCAATCGTGCCGGGCAAAAGGTGTGGCATCATGGCCCGGTCGAGCATTTCGTTGATGATCCCTGCAAAGCCGACGACGACGAGCGGGCCGCAATAGACGAGCATTTTTTTCCATAAAACCGGGTCAAATTTTTTGGAAAGACCGCCCGAATGCGGCAGCAGCAGCAAAAAGACCGCGACGCTCGAAATCACATTTGACAGGAAAATATAGCCCACCTGATTGGCTGGGCTGTAGATTTTTTCAATCATCCCCCAGCCGTTTTTGAACAAAAAAGGGCATAAAAGCAGGAAAAAAAGGTTCAGGCCGATGGTCAGGGCGATGCCCAAAAGTTTGATGAAAACGAACCGCCGGGGTCGTTCCTCGATGCGCAGTCGCGCAAAAGGCAGTTCGGAGAGCGCGTCAAAAGCGATGATGATGCCGAACCAACGGACATATTCCGGGTGGCCCGGATATTGGAGCAGGTCGGCGATATTTTGCGAAAAGACCAAAACCAGTCCCAAAAACAGTGTGGCCGTGAAAAAAAGTGTCCGAAAAGCGGTCGAAAACGCCGCATCGCGCCCCGCTTTTTCGGTCCCAAAACGGAAAAAAGCCGACTCCATCCGAAAGCCGATCAGCACGATCAGGAAGCCAGAAAACGCATAGAACTCGCTCACTGCGCCGTATTCGCCCGGCAAAAGTGCGCGGGTGTAGAGCGGCACGAGCAGGTAGTTTAGGAACCGCCCAACGATGCTCGAAAGCCCATAAAGTGCCGTTTCGCTGGCGAGTTTTTTTATCAAGTTCATTTTTGGGTTTTCAAAAAATCGAGCTGCAAAGGGCGGCAAATTTTCTTGCCCCACCAATATTTTGGCCAATAATCGCGTGTAGCTTGCGCCAAAATTTGCCCCAATTTGCCCCGCACTTTTGCCTTTTTATTTTTGCCTTTTGCCTTCAAAAAATGAGAGAAACCCGCTTTATTGAACAAAATGCCGAAAAATGGGGCGAATTTGAGAACGACCTCCTCACCGACGAACGCGACCCAGAAAAGTTGCGCGAACGCTTTGTGCAGATCACCGAGGATTTCAGCTATGCCCGCACTTTTTACCCAAACCGGATGGTGCGCCTGTTTTTGAACGGGCTGGCGCAGTCTTTTTTCCATAAAATAAACGTCCGACGGCGCGTTTCGATGGGCCGGTTTTGGCGGTTTTGGACGCACGAGGTCCCGCAACTGGTCTGGGAATCGCGCGGTTCGTTCGCGGCGGCGTTCACCATTTTCATGCTGGCGTTCGCCGTCGGCATGATTTCATGCAAGATTGACCCCGATTTCCCGCGCCGCATCCTCGGCGACGAGTACGTCGATATGACCATTGCGAACATCGAATCGGGCGACCCGATGAAGGTCTATAAAGAGCACGGCGCGTTCGGGATGTCGCTCGGCATCGCGGCGAACAACCTTTTTGTGGCACTCCTGACGTTCACTTTTGGCGCAATTTGGGGACTAGGGACGCTGTTTTTCCTCCTTTTCAACGGCGTAATGGTGGGCGCATTCCAATGGTTTTTTATCGAAAAAGGGGTCGGAATGGAGTCTTTTTTGACCATTTGGACGCACGGCGCGCTCGAAATTTCGGCCATAGTCATTGCGGGCGCGGCGGGCCTCGAACTGTCGCGCGGCCTGCTTTTCCCCGGCACTTTGACGCGCGGGCAAGCCTTCCGCCTTTCGGCAAACAGGGGCCTCAAAATATTCATCAGCATTACCCCGGTGCTTTTGTTGGCTGCGTTTTTCGAGGGTTTTTTGACGCGCCACACGGAGATCCCGAATTTTCAAAGGGGCATTTTTATCGCGATTTGTTTCCTTTTTATCGGCATATATTTCGTCTGGCTACCGTGGATGCGGGCGCGGCGCGGCGATTTTGCGAAGCCGCTCCCGGCCCTCGCGCTCGCGCCTACGCAACTGAAATCGCTCGGAT
>JANOQP010000504.1:0-1666 GCA_031414895.1 Saprospirales bacterium | reverse complement strand
GAAATATACGCCGCTGATAAAGATTGTCGGGATGGTGATTTCTGCGGGGCTGGCGGTTGGGTTTGCTGTTATTCCGGTTTTGAGTTATTTGAAAAATTGAGGTAACTGCCTGAAAATCAATACTTTTGAATAAAAATAAATGGAATGAAACTGCGCCTCACCGCCATCAATATTGACCCCGAGCTTATGGGCGGCACGCCTGTGTTTTCGGGGACGCGTGTGCCGGTGAAGCACCTTTTTGACTGGCTGAAAGACTCAACGCTCAACGACTTTTTGGAAAAACACAACGACATCGACCCAGATGCCGCCCTTCGTGTTTTGGCTTATGTGGCATCTCGCCTTCCCGAAGAGCAAACCGAACTGGAAGAAGAATTGACCAATTTTAGGAAGGACGCTCTATCAAACGTCATAAATATTGACCCGGAAATCGTGAGCGGGACACCAGTTTTTAGGGGGACGAGGGTGCCTATTAAAAACCTGTTTGACTGGTTGGAGGACAACGATTTGGAAGATTTCCTCGATAATTTCCCGACCGTTCAAAAGGAACAGGCAATCGAAATCCTGCGGGCTTCTACCGAGGCACTTTTGAAGGTAAAAAATTGAGTAATTGCCATCGATATTGACTGTGGTGAAGCGATTGATAGAGGAGCAACTTGAATTGGAGAAAGAACTGACGGGGTTTGTTTTTCCTTATGAGCTTTGAAAAAATGTATGAAAAGTTGATGGCGGGGATGCCCGAAGGCAAAGCGAAAAAAGCTATTTTTGATAAAATTTCACGATTCAAACCATTTTGAGAAAATGACCCAAACAGTCTCTTTTGAACTTCCGGACGGCCTCGAAATGAGCGAAATCGAGGCCCGCTTCCTGTTCGCAGGGGAGCTTCACCGGAAAGGGAAAATCTCGCTCGGGCAGGCTGCGGAAATAGTCGGCGTGACCAAGTTCACCTTCATCGAAATGATGGGGAAATACGGCTTTTCGCTGTTCAGCGAGTCGGTCGAGGACCTTTTGCACGACATCGAACATGCCTGACCCGTCGAAAACCGTCGTCATTTCGGACACGAGTTGCCTGATTGTGCTGTACAAAATAGGGCACCTCGAATTGCTCAACCAGCTTTATGACAAGGTCGTGGTGACACCGGAGATTCAGGCCGAATTCATGCTGCCCATGCCACCGTGGATTCTGGTCGAGGCAGTTGCAGACCGGGCAAGGCAGGCACTTTTCAACAAAGTCCTCGACCCGGGCGAGGCCAGCGCAATGGCATTGGCCAGCTCAATACCCGGGGCGAAACTGATTTTGGACGATGGCAAAGCTCGGCGCATCGCCCATTCGTTTGGGTTCGACTACACCGGGACGCTCGGCGTGATTGTCCGGGCGAAAAAAGAAGGACTGATTGGGGCTGCCAAACCGCTTTTCGAGGCGTTGTTGGCCATAGACTTTCGGATTTCAGAAGCCGTGTTGCGCGAATTGGAGCGGCAGGTTGACGAATGAGATTATGTGGCAAAACGGCTGCCGGAGGAGCAACTTGAATTGGAGAAGGAGCTGACGGGGTTTGTTTTTCCTTACGAGCTTTGAAAATTTAGATTAAAAAGTTGTTGGCGGGGACGCCAACAACGGCAAAAAGTTGAGAGAAAATCGTTTAGTAAGATAGGGGCGATTAACAAAAAC
>JANOQP010000503.1:0-4316 GCA_031414895.1 Saprospirales bacterium | reverse complement strand
GTAAATCGTATCTCGTAAATCAAAAAATCGATAGCGCGAGGGCACCTGTCGAGCCATTAAACTGGTTCTGCGAAAGTCCTAATTATCATTGAAAGCGACCCTACCGGATATCAAACGCGAACGGCAGCCGCATCTGTGCTTTGCCGGCCGATTTTTGCAAGTCCTGCATCAACTTGAAATGCGGGTAAAACTCGCCAAGCTCCTTTTTTGCGATGGTCGCGGCAACCTCGTCGTCGGCTTTTTTGTCCATGATTTTGTCCAAAAGTTTTTGGAGCGGGTCTTGCGTCGAGGGGTATTCGGAGGTGCGATATTTGACCAAACCGGCCTTCGCGGCAGCGGCTGAAACGGCCCGGTCAAGGCCGCCGAGGTCGTCGATGAGGCCGAGTTCCTTTGCTTTTCGGCCCGTCCAAACGCGGCCCTGCGCGATTTCGTGGACCTGTTCGCGGGTCATGTGGCGGCCGTCGGAGACTTTTTTCAAAAAATCCTCATAGGTGCGCTCCGCGAATTGCTGCAAAATCTGGTGTTCCTCATCCGAATAATTGAGGATCGCCGTGCCAAACGTGCTGAATTTGCCCGTTTTCACGGTATCGTATTGGATGCCGATGTTTTCGCGCAGCGTCCGTGTCATGTTCGGGAACATCATGAACACGCCAATCGACCCGGTGATCGTGCTTTTGTCGGCGAAAATCGAGTCCGCGTGGCAGGCGATCAGGTAGCCGCCCGATGCCGCGACGTCGCCCATAGAGACGGTGATCGGCTTCCCGGCAGCGCGGCAGAGGTCCATTTCGCGCAAAATATTGTCGCTCGCAAGGGCTGCCCCACCGCCCGAATTGACCCGCAGGACGATCGCTTTGACGGCATCGTCGTTGCGGAGCTTGCGGAAAATCTTGACATATTGTTCGTCGGTGATGGTCCCGGCCTCTTCTTTCCCAAAATTGATCGTGCCTTCGGCGATGACGACGGCGACCTTGTCCTTGATGCCAAAATCGACTTTTCGCCCGCCTTTTGCGGCAAAATAGTCCTCGATCGAGATTTTTTTGAGTTTGTCCTTTTTCTCGAGGCCGAGCCGCGAGCGCATCGCGTTGATGGCCCGGTCCTCGAAACCGACGGCATCGGCGAGGCGATATTTGACGGCATCCTCCGGGTCGCGGACGAGGTACTGGTCGGCGATCCGGCGGACCTCATCGACCGGGATGTTGCGGCTCGCGGCGATGTCGGCGAGGAAATTCGCGTACAGTTCGTCGATCAGTTCGCGGGTCTGCTGGCGGTTTTCGTCGCTCATTTTCGTGAGGCGGAAAGGCTCGGTGTACGACTTGAATTTTCCCGCATAATAGATTTGCATATCTATATCGAGCTTGTCTATCAAGCCTTTATAAAACGGCACGATGGCCGCGAGGCCGCGAAAATCAAGCTGACCTGACGGGTTCACGATGATCGAATCAGCGACCGAGGCGAGGTGATAGGCGTTTTGGGTATAAATGCTTTGGTAGGCGACGATGAATTTTCCGCTCTTTTTGAAGTCCAAAAGTGCGTCGCGGACGATCCCCTCGGTCACGCGCCCTGCGGGGAAAAACATACAATTGAGATAGATCCCTTTGATGTTCTCGTCAGTTTTTGACCGTTCGATGGCCCCGGTAATGTCGTGGAGGCCCAAAATTTTGTCCTCGTTGAACGAAAAACCCATGTCGAGGTTGTTCGTTTTTTCGGGGATGGGGGCCTCAAAATTGAGTTCGAGCACCGAGTTGGCGCCGATGGCTACCTTCTTTTTTTCGAGCGAACCGGCCAGGCCGCTCACCGTGCAAATGCCCAAAAAAGTGAGGCAGATCAACGCCAGGCCCGTCCCGAGGCAAGAGGCGAAGAGGTATTTGAAGAAATTGTTCATAAAACAGTGTGGTTTGTGCAAGGGCAAAAGTCAAAAATTTGGGGACCGTTGCCAGCATTTTTCGTAAAATTAGGAATGAGAAATTGGCCGAAAGGAAGGTTTCGACAAAAAGGGGGTTTTGGTGGACGGAAGAGAAAATGAAATGCCGGTTTTCAACCCATTTTTTCAAAAGAAAACCCCGAAACGCCGTCGATTTCCTGGATCAAACCCTCCCCAAAAACCGCCGCCGGGGTCTGAAAACCGGGCAAAAACCGCCCTCCCAATATTTTTTGGACAACCAAAACGGCCGTTTCCGCGGTCAGCGAATAGCCGTTCGGGGTCTCGAAACGCGCCTCGACGGCCTCCCCTGCCCCATTTTCGACACGGCCCCAAAGGCTCGTCCTTGAGCGGTCGCGGCGTTCGGGATCGGGCCCGGCGGGCAATTTTTCGATGCGGGCGATGGCCATTTTTTTCAAAAAACCAATTTTAAAAATGCCCATGAACGGACGCATAAACCGCAGTTTCCGAAAGGTTTTTGGGTGGACGAGCGAATAAACCTCAATATTTGGGATGCCCGTCGTGTAAAAAGCTGTCGCCACGTCGCCCCACGGGATGGTCATGGTGAAATATTTTTTGCCGCCAAAATCAATCTCGCGCGATTTGTGGCCGAGCGGGACGGGCCGCAAAATGCCGTTTTCGCGCACCAAACCGCCGTCGCCGAGCTTGTTGGCCATGCTTTTTTGCGTCCCGCGCGAAAGTTGGCCGCCCGGTTGGGCAAATGCGAGCATGAGTTTTTGCGCGTTGGGCAGCTTTTTTTTGAGGAAAAGCGCGAGGCAATCCGTCGGCACGACATCGAAACCGACGCCGGGCATGAACATCAAATTGGCCGCTTTTGCCGCCGCGCCGAGTGCCGCCGCGCGTTCAAAAACCGGGAACTCGCCCGTGATGTCGAGGTAATGGCAGCCGTTCCGGAGGCAGCCGTCCATCATTTGCCGCGCGGTGAAAATGAACGGGCCGGCGCAGTGCAGCACGATTTGGATGTCGCGGAGGCCAAAATCGACCGCTTTTGGGTCGTTTAAATCAAAAATCCGAGCGTCGAGGCCCGTGCGATGGGCGATGGCCGAAATTTTTTCGAAGCTCCGCCCGGCGAGGATGGGGCGCAGGTTTTTTTTCAAAAAAAGGTCGGTGATCAGTTCGGCGGTGTAGCCGTTTGCGCCGTAGAGGAGGATGTTTTTCATTGATTTTGGTTTGGATTTTGAACTTGAACAGGGCTGGTGTGCGATCGAATTTTTTATTTACGAGATACGATTTTCGATGGACGACCTATGATTTTTTGGCGTCGCGCCATTGACCCATTTTATGGAAAACCGGGAGCGCGAAAAATCGAATATCGTACGTCGTAAATCGTATTTCGTAAATAAAAAATCGGGAGCGCGACGGCGGTTTTGCCAAAGAACAGCCAATCAAAGCCCCAAAATTGCCCGCGCCGCCCGTTCGCTGGCGCCCGGCTTGCCCAGTTTTTGGCGGAGTTCATCGTAGCCCAAACGGATCCGGGTGATCTCCGCCGGGACCAAGATCTTGCCGAGCTCGTCGCTCAATTTGTCTTCCGTGAGGCTGCCCTGAATAAGCTCTTCGACGAGTTTTTTTTCCAAGATCAAATTGACGAGCGAGATGAACGGCACTTTGATCAGCCGCTTCGCGATAAAATACGACAGCGGGTTGCCCTTGTAACAGACCACCTGCGGGACGCCGTGCAGCGCGGCCTCGAGCGTGGCCGTGCCGGACGTGACGAGGGCTGCGTCGGCGAGGCGCAGCACGTCGCGCGTTTTGTCCTGCACGAGGGAGACGCGCTTTTTTCCGGCGAGGAAATTTTGGTAAAAATCGGCCGGGATGCCCGGCGCACCGGCCACGACAAACTGGTATTCGTTGAACTGCCGGATCATGGTGAGCATCACGGGCAGCACTTTTTTGATCTCTTGGCGACGGCTGCCGGGCAGGAGCGCGATGACTTTTCGCGAAAAATTGGCATCGCCGACCGCGGCCCGCTGTGGTTCGCGGACGATGTCGAGGAGCGGGTGGCCGACGTACTGGGCCTGTTCGACTCCGCGTTCGCGAAACCATTTTTCCTCAAAAGGGAGGATGCAAAGGAGCTTTTCGACATCGCGGGCGATGGTCTTTGCGCGTTTTTCGTTCCATGCCCATGCCTGCGGGGCGATATAATATACGACTGGGATGCCCTGTTTTTTTGCCCAACGGGCGATGCGGAGGTTGAAGCCGGGGTAATCGATGAGGACGAGCGCGTCGGGCGCGTGGGCGAGGATGTCCTTTTTGCAAAAAGCGAGGTTGCGCAGCACGGTGGGCAGGTTTTTCAAGACCTCCCAAAAGCCCATGAAGGCGAGGTCGCGGTAATGTTTGACGAGTTCCGCGCCCGATTTTTCCATCAGGTCACCTCCCC
>JANOQP010000502.1:0-4675 GCA_031414895.1 Saprospirales bacterium | reverse complement strand
GATTTATTTACGCAGGTCAAAGACCTGCCAACGGGGCGTATCGGGTCAAAGACCCTCACGAGCGTATTAACGAGCGTATTTTTATTGCTGTTTTTCAACCTTGCGACCGCCCAAAATCCGTCAAATTTCCCCCAAAACTGGCTCGACCGCCTCGAATCCGCCCAACAAAACGGCCAATTCAATGCCGTCCTCGCGGGCGCGGACTCGCTGATAGCCCGGTTGCCCGCTGCGCAAAACGACCTCCGCGCCGATGCCTTTTCGTTGAAGGGGCGCGCCCTCCGGCAATTGGGCCGCCCGCGCGAGGCCCTTTTTTTCCATGAAAAGGCCCATCGCGCCCGCGCCGCTTTTTTTGGGAAAGATGCCGTCGAGGTGGGCCGCAGCCTCCAAAACATCGGCAACTGCTGGCAGGATCTGGGCGAGACCGACCGCGCCGCCGGGTTTTGGAAACGGAATTTTGACATCATTTCCATAAAAAAAGGCGACCGCTCGCCCGCGTTGATTGGCCCGGCGCGCAGCCTCGCCAATGGGCATTTTCAAAAAAACGAACTCGCAGAGGCCGCCCTTTTTTATGAAAAATGCCTCGCCATCCAGCTCGATTCGCTCAAAAACGACCCGGCGGGCGCGGCCGAACTCATGGTCAATCTCGCCAATTGCCGGGCGAAAACGGGCGATTTTCAACGGGCCGCCGACGGATATGAAAGGGCGAATTCCATTTTGAAAAAAATCGCTGGAACGCCGCCCGCCGACCTCGGCGACTGCCTCCTAAAACTCGGAAACGCCCTCCTCGAACTTGGCGACTACGAGACCGCCGACCAAAAACTCCGCGACGCGCTCGCTTTCTTTGAAAAAAAAGGGGCGGCCCGCGCCGAAACGCTCAACAGCCTCGGCCTGCTCTGTCGGTACCGCGACGAGCCGATGGAGGCGGCGGGTTTTTTCACGGAGGCCGTGCTTTGTTTCCCCGAAAACCCCGTGGACGCTGCCGACCGGCGGTTGTTGGCGGGCATTTTCCGCAATTTTGGGGCAAGCTGCGCCGACCAAAACGACTGGCCCGCCGCCCTTTTTTATTTTGAAAAATCGCTCGCGCAATGGCGGTCGATGCCCGGCGAAAACCTCGAAACTGCCCGCTGCTGGGTGAAGATCGGGGCCGCGCACCGCGAAAAAGGGAGTTTTCAAGCCGCCGAAAATGCGTTCCGGCAGGCCATGCTCTTGGTGAAAAATGCGCCACCCGCCGAGTCGTTCGCGCCGCTTTTCCAGTTGGGCGAGCTTCGTTTTTCGGAAAAAAAATGGGGCGAGGCCGGGCTTTATTTTGAAAAAGCAAAATCCGCGCTCGGCCCGGCGGGCAACCAAAAAGCAACCGATTTGGGAATTTTCCCTTTTGAAAAAATACTGGCAGAGGCCGCTTTGGCGCGGGTCGGCCGGGCGCGGGCGCGGCTTTCAAAAAACCCCGCCGATTGGGAAAACGCGCTCAGGCACGCCCGCGACGGCATTTTTTTATTGGAAAACCTGAAAGAAAAACTGCGCGGCGAGCAGTCGGAGGCCGAGCTGCAAAACGCCCTTTTCGGGGTGTTCAACACGGCGGTCGAGGCCAGTGACGCGCTCGGCAGGCCGGGCGAGGCGTTCGGTTGGGCGGGCCGCTACAAAAGCAATTTTTTGAAAAGGCTGGCCCGCCGCTCTGACATCCCCGACGGCGCGTCGCAGGCCATCGCGCCTTCGCTCGAACAGGTCCAAAACGGCCTCGCGCCGGGGCAGACGCTGCTCGAATTTCAATGGGGCGACGATTCCATTTTCCTCTTTTTTGTTCAAAAAGACCGTTTTTTCATCCAAAAAATGGCGGCCCCGGCCACGTTGCCCGGCCAAATTGCCGAGTTCTCGAAACTTTGCCGCACCAACCCCGAATGGCTGCCCGATGCCGAACAGGAGCGCGCCGCCAATCGGTTGGCCCAGCTTGGCACGTCGATTTTCGGGCAAATATTGGGGCCGGTCGCCGAAAAACTGACCGCCGAACTCGTCATCGTGCCGGATGCATGGCTTTGTTATCTGCCGTTCGAGGCCCTTTTAAAATCGCCGCCGGCGGACATTTTTCATTTCAAGTCGCAGCGGTTTTTGGTTCGGGAACACTCGGTGCGCTACCTTTTTTCATCGGCGCAACTGGCCGCGCCCGCTTTTCTTTGGAAAAAGGACGGGCCGCCGATGCAACCGCTCTTGGCCATCGCGCCCGATTTTGGGGCCAGCACGCAGGGGCTCGACCCGCTCGCGTACAACGGCGAGGAAGCGGTTTCCATCCAAAAAACGGTCGGCAGCGGCTCTGCATGGCTCGGCGCGGCGGCTGCCGAACCGGCCTTCAAACGGGTCGCCGACCGGTTCCGGGTGCTGCATTTTTCGACGCACGGGGTGCTGGACGACCGCTACCCGGGGCTGTCGTTTTTGGCCTTTTCGGAACAGGGTGACAGCCTCGAAAACAGCCGCCTGCGCGTGTCCGAGATCTACGGGCTGCGGCTGTCGGCGGAACTCGTCGTTTTGAGCGCGTGCGAGACGGCGAACGGGCGGCTTTTCCGCGGCGAGGGGCTGATGAGCATCTCGCGGGCGTTCCAACAGGCGGGTGCGGGGGCCGTCGTCGCGTCGCTCTGGAACGTGGACGACCGCCACACGCCCGCGCTTTTGGAGGCATTTTATGGCTTTTTGCAAAAAAAATGGGCAAAATCGGATGCATTGGCGGCAGCAAAGCGCGGCTACCTCGACGGCGCGGCGGGGCAAAAAGGGCACCCGTTCTTTTGGGCGGGCTTCGTATTATATGGTGACGACGCGGCGGTCTTTGTCGGGAAAAAATACGGCTGGATAGGGTGGGGCGGGGGAGCGTTGGCGGTTTTGTTGGCTGGCGCATTATTGTTGTGGTGGAAACCTCGGAAAGCTGAAAAAAGGCGAACAAGGACTACTTTTGCACTGTTCTGAAAGCCAATCGTGCGCTGAACCGCACCATTGAAAAAAAGTACCTTTATGGAATACGCATTTCCCGGTTTTGACCGGATCGTGGTCAGCCCCGAAATATGCACGGGCAAACCGCGCATCAAGGGCACACGGATCTCGATTTCGTCGCTATTGGCCTATTTGGCGGGCGGCATGACCATCAGCGAGTTCTTGCAGGAATTCCCATGGGTGACGGAGGCGGATGTCCTCCAATCGCTCGCGTTTTGCTCCATGATGATGAGCGACGAATTGATCCCACTCGAAAAAGCGGCATGATGCGGTTCTTGCTGGATGAAAACCTGCCGAAGTAGCGACCCCTCCTTTTCCAAAAAACAGGTTTTCAAAAAAAAGCCGCAACCCGTCCGTCGGGTTGCGGCTTTTTTCATTGATGATCAATGACTTGCGCAGCCGAAAATGTTTTTTGAAAAAAGATTTGGGGAGATGGGCACCGTGGCGGGCGGGCCTCCACCTATTGATGTCGCACCGAAAACGGCGCGCCGAAATCAAAAATCTTCCACCAATCATTTTCAAAATCTTTCAGTCATGTTCAACAAGATCACCAACCGTTTCGCGCTCGCCGCCCTTTTGTTCGCCGCTTCTGCAAACGTTCAAAACCTCTCCGCCGCCAATTTTTCGGCATCGCCCATCGAAAACGAAAACTTCACGATGGTCATCCTCCGGGCCGGCACCACGGTCTCGCTCCAGCTCAACCAGACTTTTTCCGCCACCGAAATGCAGGTCGGCAACTCGCTCGATTTCATGGTCCGTTCCGACGTGACGGTCAACGGCAAGGTGCTGATCGCCGCCGGGAGCATCGCCGAGGGCTGGGTGAAAAGCGTCGCCACGGGCTGCGAGGGCAAGTGCGCCGAGATCACGATCGAGGTCAACAACGTCCAATCGGTCGATGGCCAGCGGGTCAATCTGCGGAGCATCCCGCACGTCATCAAGGCCCCTTGCTGCGGCTTCAACACCTCGGCCAGCATCGGCACCAACCTCTCGGCCCGCGTCCTCAACGACATCAAGATCAACGGATAAACCCTTTATTTCCCCAAAAAACCAATCATTTTCACTCAAATCAATCTCCACTTTCAAATTCTCTTTACAATGAAAAATATCCTCTTCATCGCCCTTGCCCTCCTCAATTTCTGCACAAAAACCACCGCTAACAATTCGCCCCTCTGCGACGATGGCTCAAAAGTGACCCTCAACTCCGGCACGATCCTCCTCCTCGAAACCGCCGAAAAAATCTACTCCGACCAAGTGACCGTTGGTAAAATGTTCCGGTTCCGCGTCGTTGCCGATGTGATGGCTGAGGGCGAGGTTGCGATCCGCACCGGTGCCTTTGCGATGGGCCGCGTCAAGGCCATCGAAACCTCGACCTTCGGAACGCCGGAGGCCATCCGCATCGAACTGACCTTCGTGCAAGCCGTGGACGGCCAATCCGTCTCGCTGATGGGCGACGAATTGAGCATCCAGGGCCAACAAACAGGGCAGGGGACGCCGGTCGAGTTCGCCACGAGCATCACTTCCCATGTGACCAATACGATGAAAATAATGGTTGATTGAACGGTTTTCAGTTGGCTTTTTAAAAACCCGGGCGCGCAAGTGGCCGGGTTTTTTGTTTTTTTAAAACAAAGCATTTTCATGTCGATTGCCCATTTTGGGTAGGGCTCAAATGTGTTTTATTCCTAAATTCGCACATTGAAAAACA
>JANOQP010000501.1:0-2568 GCA_031414895.1 Saprospirales bacterium | reverse complement strand
CCCACGAATAATTGATGCCCGCGCCACTCAACGAACCGCTGCCGTTGAGCGAAAGCGTGTCGTTTTTGCAGGAAAGCGTGATGTCCGCGCCCGCGTTCGTGAGCGGGAAATCGCCGTCGAGCGTCACCTCAACCTGGTCGGTCGAGGTGCATTTATTGACCGTATTGGTGATCAAAAGGTTGTAAATTCCGTCATTTCCGACGGTCGGCATTTGTTGCGCCTGATTGACGGGCGAAATGCCGGGCCCTGTCCAAAGGTAGCTGAAATTGGGCCCCGTGCTCGAAGCCGAAGCGTCCAAAGTCGTGGTCATGATTGTGCACGTCAAAACGCCGTCCGGCCCTGCGTCCGCCGTCGGGTGGATGGTGTCGATGGCGACCGTTACATTGTCCGTTGCCGTGCAGCCGCTCGTTTTATGGGTGACGAGGATCGAATAATTGCCCGGCAAATTGATGGTCGGGCTGTTCAAACTTGCGTTCGCGCCATTGATGGCCGCGCCCGTCCAAGCATAAGTTACCGAGTCGCCCTGCGTCGAAAGGAGACCGCTGAGGGCCAGCGAAGTGGCCATGCAATTGAGGGTTTTGTCGATGCCGGCCGACGCGACGGGGGTAATTTTATTTTCAGAAACCTTGACCGTATCGCTCGTTTTGCAACCGTTTTGGCTGTTTTCGAGCAAAATAATATAGCTGCCCGGCAAGCTGACGGTCGGCGAGACGGTGTTCATGTTGCCTGCATTGATGCTCGGGCCGGTCCAAGTTGCGGTCAAATTTGCGCCAGCCGATGATGCGCTCCCGTCCAAAATGGCGGTCGGCGCAAAACAGGTCAAAAGCCGGTTCGGCCCCGCCGATGCGGTCGGTTTCCCGGCATCGAGGAGGACCTCCATTTGGTCGATCGCTTGGCAACCGGTCACGGTGTCCTTCACCGTTATTTCATAGATGCCGGGCTGCGAAACGGTCGGCGATTTTTGCGTTTTGTTGGCCGGGATGATGCCCGCGCCGAGCCACGAATAGGTGATGTTTGGCCCGTTCGCGGAGGCCGTGGATTGAATTTGAACACTCGTTGCGTTGCAATCGATGATCAAATCGGGGCCAGCTGCGGCGACGGGCGGCGCAGTTTGATTGGTCACGACAACTTGGTCGGAGGACTTGCAATTATTGGCCGCGAGGGTCACTTCCAGCGTGTAAGTGCCTGGCAATGAGGTTATTAGGTTCGCGCCGCTGCCGTTCGACGGGCCGCTCCATTGGTAGGAAACACCCGCGCCTGACGACGAACCCGCGCTCGAGAGGACGACCGAACCGCCATTTTTGCAGTTCAAAATTTGATCTGGCCCAGCTTGCACGGCGGGCGAGATGGTGTCCAAAATGACGACGACGATGTCGGAAATTTCACAACTGTTGGCCGAATTTGAAATCGTCAAAGTATAAGTTCCCGACACATTTATCCCCGTTGGGGAATATACATTGGAGGCGTAACCGTTCGGCCCGGCCCATTTAGCGCCGATGGTCGGGCCCGTCGAGGATGCGCTGCCGTCAAGCGAAACGGTGGTCACGCCACATTTTAGGGTCTGGTCTGCGCCCGCGTTTGCAATCGGGACGTTGGCATCTTGCGTCACGTTGACCATGTCGGCGGCAGTGCAACCGTTGTTGGAATTGGTGACCAAAAGTTGGTACGCGCCCGGCTGCGTGACGGACGGCGTGACCGAGTTTTGGTTGTTCGAACCGATGCCTGGGCCGCTCCATGTGAAGAAAATGCTAGGCCCGATGCTCGTCCCGGAGGCATCCAAAACGACACCAGTAACAGTGGTGCAGGTCAATATTTTGTCCGGGCCAGCCATTGCGATTGGGTTGGTAGTGTTCGTCGAAACGGTCACCGGTTCGGCGGAGGTGCAACCATTTGCGGGGTTCGTCACGACGAGATTATACACGCCGGCGATGTTGACCTTTGGCGAAACTTGGTTTTGGTTGGCCGCCGTGATGCCCGGTCCCGACCACAAATAAGTGAACCCGCTGCAAACTTGACAACCGACGATCAGGAAAACCGAGGTCGAATCGCAGGTCAAAACGGTGTTCAGGCCGGGGTTGAGCGGGGGCGATTGGATATTGGAGACGACATAGGCGGTGTCCGATTTTTTACAAAAAGAAACCGGGTCGGTCACCTGCAAAATATACTCGCCCGGCTGGTTGACCGATGGGCTGGCGATGGTCTGGTTGGCGGCGGTGATGCCGGGGCCGAGCCAAAAATATTGCACACCGCCGGGGGCAGAGCCGCTGCCGGTGAGGGTGACATTATTGATCGTGCAGGTCAATGTTTTGTCCGGCCCTGCGGAGACGGTCGGGAGGGCGGTCAATTGTGAAATATTGGCGGAAGCGGTCGACGTGCAACCGTTCGCGGGGTTGGTCACGAGCAAATTATAGGTTCCCTGAACGGTCACGGTCGGATCTTCGGTGGTTGAATTAAAGCCGTTTGGCCCCGTCCAATAGAAGTTCACAGGCGAAATCGGGCTGCCGCCGTTCAAATTTGCCGAAGGCGAAACGCAATTTATCGTATCCCCCAAAGCGGTCGCGCCCGGCG
>JANOQP010000500.1:0-1545 GCA_031414895.1 Saprospirales bacterium | reverse complement strand
TGACGAAAAACTCGATTTCAACCATCGTGATGGGGTGCTTTTTGGCGCATTTTGTCATATTTTGGATCGACCTTCGGGCAATCGGCTACCCGCGCGATATGTTTTTCGCATTCGGTTTGAGCCAATCGGCTGATGGTTTGGATTATGATATCCGCTCAAAAACGCCGCCAAAAGATGGGCTTTTAAGGGTGAATGATTTTGGACCGATTACATCCTATTTCAACTTACCACCAGAAAACTCGTGGCATCCGAAAGCAAAAATTGGCTTTGATTCGGAATTAGTGGTCGTGAATTTTGCAGCAGTTCCGGTGCCTACGCCGTTAAGGCTCCACCATGAATATCCGCGAGGTGAAAATTTCGAATTGTTAGAAATCAAACAGCATTACGCCAGTTTCGCACCCTATTTTTTTGAGGAGGATTGGAATTCTCGGCAAGAATTTATTCTCGGATGGCCACTCGAAATCGCTATTTTTAAGGATAAAAGAATGCCCAACCAGTGAACCGATTGGGCGTTTATTGTCTGAACGATGATTTGTGTGATTTTTTTGATTGCCATGATTTGCGCGGCAATCAAAAAAATCATACAAATCAAAAGAATCACAGTTCAGAAATCAATTCTTCACCACCTGCCGCACAAAACTCCCGGACGGCATTTCGACCTTCAAAAAATAGGTCCCGGCGGCTTTTCCCGACAAATCGAGGCTCTCGGAAATGCGGTTTGTCCGTGCTTTTTTCTCCCAGATTTTGCGCCCGGCGGCATCGAGCAGCTCCAGTTTTACCGATTGTTTGGCATCGAGTTCGAGGTTGATCTCGAGCATCGAGGTGAACGGGTTGGGCGAGATTTCCAGTTTTTGGACGCTCGCGGGCAGTTCGGTCGAGACCGTGTTCACGAAAACAGGGGCCGAAACGACCGCGCAACCGCTCGCAGCATCGACCGCCGAGACGGAATAATTGCCCGATCCGGTGGCTGTAAAGGTCTCCGAATTTGCGCCCGAGATGGCCGTGCCGTCCAAAAACCATTGAAATGGCGCGGCAAAACCGCTGTTTACGGTCAACAAAAAATTCGCGCCGACCGTGAAACTCGGCAAAGCGACCGTCGCGCCCGTGATGTTCACCGACGATTTGACGGTGCATTGGTTGCCGTCGCTCACGGTCACCGAGTAAGCCCCGGCGGGGATGCCGGAGAGGTTTTCGGTGGTCGAGCCGTTCGACCATTTGTAGCTCGGCGTTCCCTGTAAATCGTTGATTGTCAATGAGATAGCACCATCCGATACGCCTGGGCAGGTCGCATTCGTGCCAGTCGCAGCGACGGTGAACGTCGAGCAAAGTTTGTAGATCTTGCCCGCGAGGTGGCCCGTCGTGTAGATTTTTCCGTCGCTGCCCTCGCCAAAAGAGGTCGTCTGGCTGTCCGCCAAATTGGCAATCTGGGTGCCGGTATATTTGTCATCCGTCGCGTTTTTGACCACCGACCAAAAGCGGCCGGAGCAATAATCCGCGAAAAAATAAACGCCGTCCCAAGCCGGGTAGCCCGTTCCGCGATAGACA
>JANOQP010000499.1:0-3602 GCA_031414895.1 Saprospirales bacterium | reverse complement strand
ACAGACCTCTGGCTCTTCATGAAAGAGCGCAAAAAATTTTGGCTCCTCCCGGTCGTGGTGGTGCTTTTGCTGCTCGGCATCCTCATCGTTTTCGGCGGCGGCAGCGCACTTGCACCGTTCATCTACACCTTATTTTAAAATTGGGGAATTCCTCAATTTCAATCAATTCCTCAATTTGAACATGAAAAACTTCAAAAGCGACCCCGTCAAGACCTGCCTGACCATCTCGGTGGGCTTCCTCGTCGCCTATCTCATCACGAAGGCGCACTGGGCACTGCTCGTTGCCCTCGTCATCGGCCTCATCGGGGTGCTTTCCGGCTTTTTGGCCAAAAAAGTGGACTGGCTCTGGATGAAACTGACCTGGATATTGAGCCTCATCGTGCCGAACATCCTGTTGGGCGCGGTCTTTTATTTGTTCCTTTTCCCGATCGCGCTGCTCGCGCGGGTGTTCGGGAAAAAAGACCCCTTGTTGTTGAACAACAGCAAGGCCAGCACCTATACCTCCGAGAACAAGGTCTTCGATAAGGCCAGTTTTGAAAACCCTTGGTAAAACGAAAACTCAATAATGACTACTATTGGAATAAACTTTTCCGGCGGGCATGATTCGTCGGCTGCGGTTGCCGTGGACGGAAAGATTGTTTTTGCGATCGCGGAAGAGCGGATCACCCGGCAAAAACAGGACGCGGCATTCCCCATCAACGCCATCAACGCCTGCCTCGATTTTGTCGGGAAAAAGGCATCGGAGATCGACGAATATGTGGTCGGTTGGCCACCGGCGAGCGCATCGTGGCGGACCGATATCGGGCAGGTCATCAAGGGCGACCTTAAGGACAGCTTTTCATCGGTCGTTTTCAACTATTTCCGCGCCCTCACCGTGCGCAACACGGCGCGGGCCTTTGAAAAACACGGCCTTTGCCGGGCCTCCAAAGTGGTCCACATGGAGCACCATATGGCCCACGCGTTGAGCGTTTCGCCCTATCTGACGGCGGAAAAATCGCTCGTTTTCGTCCTCGACGGGCGCGGATCGCGGGAGACGACCTCCGTTTATCTCAAAACGGGCGACGCGCTCGAACTCGTCCACCGGGTCAATTTGCCCGATTCGCTCGGCTATTTTTATGGGGAAATGACCGCTTTTTGTGGGTTCAAGAAAAATTCCGACGAGTGGAAGGTCATGGGCCTGGCCCCGTTCGGCGAGAACAAGTACAACCTCGAGCATGTCCTTTCTTTTGAGGGAAAGGATTTTAAGGTGATGAAAAAGCTGCTCGACACGCCCACGCTCCTCCTCAACGGCGAGGCCGTGCAGCGGCGCACCTCGGAGGGCGAACCGATCAACGATACCGTCGTTAAGGACCTCGCCAGGTCGGCGCAGGACCGCTACGAAAAGTTTTTGGAGGGTTTTGTCGGCCATTTCATGAAAAAATATGGCACCAGTTCCATCGGCCTCGCGGGCGGTGTCGGCCTCAATTGCAAGGCCAACGGCTACCTCACCCAAAAACTCGACATTTCCGAGTTTTTCATCCAGCCCGCTTCTTCCGACGACGGGGTCGCGCTCGGTGCCGCGCTTTTTCCGTTTTACAAAAATGGGACGCTGAAAAGGGACGTTTTTTACCCATACCTCGGCCTCGAATATGGGGACGCGGAGGTCCTGTCGGCCATCAAAAAGTACAAGCTCCCTTTTTCCGCACCCGAAAACACGGGCCGCGATGCCGCGCAGGAACTGGCCAATGGCCGCCTCGTCGGTTGGTATCAGGGTCGTGACGAGTTCGGCCCTCGCGCCCTCGGCAACCGCTCGATCCTCTCCGACCCGCGCGACCCGCAGATGAAGGACAAAGTGAACGATGTCGTGAAATACCGCGAAAACTGGCGTCCGTTCGCCCCGTCCATGCTCGTGGAGCACGCGGGCGAGATCCTGCGGACGATCAAAAGTTCGCCGTACATGATCCTCACGGACTACGTTTCCGATGCATGGGCCGACAAGGTCCCGGCGGTCGTTCATGTCGATAAAACGCTCCGTCCGCAGACCGTCAGCCGCGAAATGAACCCTGTTTATTGGAACTTGATCAATGAATTTTACAAGATCACCGGCGTTCCGGTCGTGATGAACACCTCGTTCAACCTCAAAGGCGAGCCGAACGTCTGCTCGCCGACCGACGCCATCCGCACGTTTTTCACCTCCGGGCTGGAGGTGCTTTACCTCGGAAAGTACAAAGTCTCGAAAAGCGGCCTCCAACAGTCATAGGCCAACCGGTCGCCCGCCGAAAAATCCATCCGCAAATGAAGATCGTCGTCTGCCATCCTGGCAAACAGTACATAAACCCGCTTTTGACCGGGCTTGACAGGCGGGGCGTTTTGGCCCGTTTTTACACGATGTTCGCGGCGAACAAGGTTTCCGGGCGGCAATTTTTTCCAAAAAAATGGCAGGCGCAGGTCCAGAAATTTTTTTTCAAGGACCTCGACGAAAGCCGGATCGCGCATTTTCCGGTGCTGTTTTTTATGTTGAAATTGATGCGCTCCGAGTATTGGTGCGTCCGCCTGCCCTGGGCACTGTTCGACCGCTGGACGGAGCGAAAACTCCGGGGGGCCGATTTTGACATCGTGATCGGCTATGAAAACACCACGTTGGCCACTTTCACGGCGGCAAAAAAAGCGGGCAAGATCACCGTCCTCGACATGGGAGGTGTTCACCACGGTTTTCAAAACCCCATTTTGACGGCGGTCGGGGCCTATCAAGACCCGGTCGCCGTTGATTTTATCTCAAAAAAAAAGGAGGCCGCACTTGCCGTGACCGATCATGTGCTGACGCTCTCAAAATTCGGCGAGCGCGCCCTCCTCGCCGCAGGCTTCCCGCCGGAGCGGGTCCACACGGTCTATTTGGGCATCAACCAGTCGGTTTTTTCACCAAAAAAGGGGTACCGGACGGGCGGCGACGGGCCGTTGGAGCTTTATTTTGTCGGCACGTTGAGCCGCCGCAAGGGCATCCAGTTTGCCGTTGATATCGTAAAAAGCCTCCGCGACCGGGGCATGGACGTGCGGTTGACGCTGATCGGGCCGGTGGATGATTTTGACCCCAAAGGATTGGACACTGCCTTTTGCCGGCATATCCCCTTTGTGGCCCATGCCGAACTGGTCGGGCTGCACCACGCGCTGGACCTGTTCGTTTTTCCGTCGAACCTCGACAGCTGGGCGCAAACGGTGGTCGAGGCAATGGCCTGCGGGTCGCCGGTGCTGGTCTCGACGCACACGGGGGCGCAGGAAGCGGTCGAACAGGGCGGCGGCCTCGTGCTGCCCGTCGGCGACCACGCAGCCTGGGCCGAGGCGGTCGAAAGGTTTTACCGCGACCGTTTTCTATTGAAAAAAATGGGGGAAGCTGCCGTCGGAATCGCCGGGCAGTATACTTGGGAAGCCTACCAAGATCAGGTTTTTGGCGCATTGGAGGGCATGATGAAGGGCAAATAGGCCGGGCTTTCGCCCAATTGGGCCAAAATTGGAACCGGAGAAAACTTGTAACTGTTTAGCCCAGGCGTGTACCGGCGGCTTTAGCCGCCGTTTCGTGTGAAAATTGGCGGGATTGGAAAATATTGGAGTCACTTCGGCTGCGTTAA
>JANOQP010000498.1:0-5370 GCA_031414895.1 Saprospirales bacterium | reverse complement strand
GCGTATCGGGTCAAAGACCCTCACGAGCATCCGTTCGTTTTGATTGCAAAAACTCACGAGCGGAGGGCGATGCGCAATTTTTCAAGAAAAAAATCCGCCTCGGCCATCGACAACGAAATGGGCGGCAAGAGCCGCAGCGTGTGCGTTTTGGCTTCGCCCGTGAAAATATGGTGCCCGAAAAGGAGGTCGTTGCGCAGGTTTTTGTGCGAGTCCGGCACGTCGAAACCGAGCATCAAGCCCTCGCCGCGCACGTTTTCGATGATGGGCATTTTCAAAAGTTCGGCTTTCAGATAGCCCCCGACGGTCGCCGCGTTTTCGATAAGTCGTTCATTTTCAATGGTTTCCAGCACGGCGAGGGCGGCGGCGCAGGCCAACGGGTTGCCGCCGAAAGTGCTGCCGAGGAGGCCGTGCCGCGCCTCGAATTTTGGCGAAATCAGCACGCCCGCGACCGGGAAGCCGTTGCCCATGCCCTTCGCCGTGGCGTACAAATCGGCCCGGATGCCCGCCCGTTCGAGCGCGAAAAACGAGCCGCTGCGCCCATAGCCGCCCTGCACTTCGTCGGCAATGAAAACCGCGTCGTGGCTGTCGCAGAGGTCGCGGATTTTTTTCAAAAAAGGGACATCGGCCATGTTTATGCCGCCCAAACCTTGGATGGCCTCGATGATGACCGCGCTCACTTCGTGCTGTGAAAAAGCGGTTTCGAGCGCGGTTTCATCGTTGAAAGGGAGGAAAACGACGTTCTCCGTGCGGTTGACGGGCGCGACGATATTCGGGTTGTCGGTCGCGGCGACGGCGAGCGAGGTGCGGCCATGATAACCGTTGCGGAAGGTCAAAACCGTCTTTTTGCCGTTGTGGAACGAGGCGAGTTTGAGCGCGTTCTCGTTGGCCTCGGCCCCGGAATTGCACAAAAAAAGGCGGTAATCCGGCAGCCCGCTCACCCGTCCGAGCGCCTCGGCCAGCTCTTTTTGCAGCGGCAAATGCACCGAATTGGAATAAAAAGGCAGTTCGCGGAGCTGTTTTTCGATGCGCGCCACCCAATGCGGGTGCGCGTGGCCGATGGAAATGACCGCGTGGCCGCCGTAGAGGTCGAGGTATTTTTGGCCGTTTTCGTCCCAGACCCAACTGCCGAGGGCGCGGGTGATTTTTAGGTTGCGGAGGGGATAGACATCAAATAAGGTCATGAAAATAGAATTTTAGATATTGGGATATTTCAAAATGCGCTGGCTTTGAGGTTCAGGCCCGCCGTTTCGTCGAGGCCGAACATCAGGTTCATGTTCTGCACCGCTTGGCCGGACGCGCCTTTCAACAGGTTGTCGAGCGCGGCGTGGATGACGAGTTTGGGGCCAATTTTTTCCAAAAAAAGGAGGCAGCGGTTGGTGTTCACGGCCATTTTTAGGTCAATCATTTTTGTTTTTGAAAGGATGGTGAACGGGTGTTTTCCATAAAAAACGGCGTACAAATCCCGGATTTCATCGAGGCTGGCCGGCGGGCAATCGACCGTCGCGGAGAGGAAAATGCCCCTCGGAAAATCGCCGCGCCACGGCACGAAGTGCAGTTCCGGTTGCCCGCCGAACGCGCCGAGCGAGGCCATAACTTCTTGACAATGTTGGTGTTGCAGCGTTTTGTAGGCCGAAATATTGGCGTGCCGAAAGGCAAAATGGCTGGTCGGCGCAAGGCTTTGGCCCGCGCCCGTCGCGCCCGTGATGCCGGTGACGAACGACTCGCCGAGCCAGTTTTTCGCCGCGAGCGGCAAAAGCGCGAGCTGCAAACCCGTCGCAAAACAGCCCGGATTGGCGACCAAATGCGCGGCGCGGATTTCGTCGCGGCGCAATTCCGGCAGTCCATATATAAAGGAGTGGCCCGCCCACGAGCCGCCCGCGCGGTGGTCGTGGCTCAAATCGATGATTTTCAGCGACGGGCGGGGCGGCAGTTTTTCGAGCCAAATTTTGGCCTCGCCGTGCGCAAGGCAGAGGAAAAGCACGTCGCAACCCCCGGTTTCCGGGTCGCCGGAAAACATAAGTTCGGTCTCGCCGAGCAAGTCCGTATGGGTTTCGGCGACGGGTTTCCCGGCCTGCGAGCGGCTTTGCACGAACGCGATTTCCACCGACGGGTGGCGCAAAAGGAGGCGCAAAAGCTCGCCGCCCGTGTAGCCCGCGCCGCCGATGATGCCCGCTTTTAATGGGATAATGGGGAAATTTGGTAATGGGATATTCATACGGCGGGGGTGTTTTCGGGGTGATTGACGGACTGCCAAATGCGGTTTTGCAAGCCGAAAATTTTGGTAAAACCCTTCACGTCCTCGCCCGTCCAGCCGTCGTTCATTTCGCCGTAGGCCCCAAATTTTGGCGACAAAAGGTCGTGCGGCGAGTCCACGCCCGCGATGCGGAAATGGTGCGGATGAAGCTCCAAAAAGACGTGGCCGCTCACTTTTTCTTGGCTTTTTTCCAAAAAAGCCTCGATGTCGCGCATCACCGGGTCGAGTATCTGGCCCTCGTGGAGCCAGTTGCCGTAAAACTGGGCGAGCGTCGTTTTCCATTGGAGCTGCCATTTTGTGAGGGTGTGCTTTTCGAGCGCGTGGTGGCTTTTCAGCACAATCATCGGCGCGGCGGCCTCGAACCCGACGCGGCCTTTTATGCCGATAATCGTGTCGCCAACGTGGATGTCGCGGCCGATGCCGAACGGCCCGGCAATCGACTGGATTTCGCGGATTGCCGCCGTCGGGTGGTCAAAAAATCGGTCGTTCACCGCGATTGGTTCGCCGTTTTTGAACGTGATTTTCATCGCCTCCGGTTCGTGCTTCGTGATTTGGGTCGGCCATGCGCTTTCGGGCAAAAGGCCGTGCGAACGGAGCGTCTCGCGCCCGCCGACCGATGTCCCCCAGAGGCCCTTGTTGATGGAATATGCGGTCTTTTCAGTGTCCATCTCGATGCCGTTTTTTTGCAAAAAAGCGATTTCGGCGGCGCGGCTCAATTTCAAATCGCGGATGGGCGTGATGATTTCCACGCCTGGCAGCTCGCTCTGAAAAATCAGGTCGAACCGCACTTGGTCGTTGCCCGCGCCCGTGCTGCCGTGTGCGACGGCATCGGCCCCGATTTCGCGGGCAAACGCGGCGACTGCGAGGGCCTGGCTCAACCTTTCCGCGCTCACGGAGAGCGGATAAGTGTCGTTTTTTAGCACATTCCCGAAAATCAAGAAGCGCAAAATCCGGTCGTAATAACCGTGCACGGCATCGATTGTGCGGTGCGAGGCAACGCCGAGGCGGTGGGCATGGGCGGCGATTTCGGCCAGTTCTTTTTGGGGAAACCCGCCCGTGTCCACGGTGACGGCATGGACTTCGAGGCCCAATTCTTGCTGCAACCAGGTGGCGCAAAACGTGGTATCGAGGCCGCCGGAAAAGGCTAAAACGACTTTCTTTTTCATGTTTTTTTTCAAAAAACCCCCTTTCGGACTATTAAAAAAAGTGCAAATATCAAACCCAACCACGCTGTCATGCTGGGGTTTGAGATTTGTGCATTATTAAACAAAAAGCAACGATCATTCGCCCATCAAAACCGCCCCCACCCGGCGGTCGCGGAGTCCCTCCTGCCATTTCCTTTCAATCTCCGCAGGGTCAAAAAGCATGGCCGTGCAGAGGCAATTTTTGCGCTCTTTCATCATCAAGATCGGGTGGTTCACGCAGGTCTGGCAGCCGCTCCAAAACTGGTCGTCGTCGGGCAGTTCGGAATAGGTGACGGGCTCGTAGCCGAGGTCGGAATTGATCTTCATCACGGCCAGCCCGGTCGTCAGGCCGAAGATTTTGGCCGCCGGGTATTTTTCCCGGCTGAGCCGGAAAATATGGCGTTTGATGCGCCGGGCGAGGCCGCTTTTGCGGAATTCCGGCGCGACAATCAGCCCCGAATTGGCGACATATTGGCCGTGCGACCAAGTTTCGATATAACAGAAACCGGCCCAACGACCGTCGGCGGCGAGTGCGATGACGGCCTTGCCCTCGCGCATTTTCTCGATCAAATATCCAGGCGACCGGCGGGCGATGCCCGTGCCGCGGGCTTTCGCGGAGGCGGCCATTTCCTCGACAATTTGTGGCGCGTAGCCCTCGTCGGCGACGGAGGCGACACGCACCAAAAGGTGGTCGTGCGTTTCCAATATCCAGAAAATTATGGTTGTGAAAAATGGGAAGAACGGCGGGCTGCGGTCGTCCCACGGTTGGTTTGACCGTGTTCCGTCGCAAAAAATTCAGCCGTAAAAAGTGGGAAAAACGGGCGTTAGCGTCGCGCTCGTCGGGACTGGACAGCGGCACGCGGTCGCGGCAGACAGGCCACAAATGCGGCGGCTGCGGGCGATGGGACGAGGGCGACGGGTGCTGTGATGAAAAGCTGTTCCAATGTATCCAAACAAAAATGAAGTTTGTGCCAATTGCACGGGGCAAAAGTATTGGCCCGAAACGTTGGCATTTAAAAAAATATTCAACTTTTGAAAAAACGATGGAAAAACGGGCAAACCCTTTTTTTATTAAAAACAATAAACCGTGAAAGCCTGTGTTCGCAGAACATGGTTTTGTATCAAAATCACAGGTTCTCCAAAATCCGTCCAGTTTTGCCCGCTTTCACCCGCCCAAAAATCGCCCGATTTGGTTTTGTGAAATGCACGGGAATATGTTTGCCCCATGAAATCCACGATTTTTCACATGGTTGCCGCTTGTTGTTGCTGTCCCGTCCCATCGGACCGGAGCGACTGCGCGGCATTTTTGCATGGAAAATAATTGATTTCCGTTTATTAGCAAAACGCCCTTTTTGAGCAGTAAAAGCCCTTTGGTCCACCACCAAAGGGCTTTTGTTTTTTGTCCAAACCGGTACTTTTTATGAAAAATCCATCACCTGTTTTTGCCGAAATTGAGGCCGAGCTCCGGGAAACCCGGGGGCAAGGCCCGGTCGAAAAGCTCCGTTTTTTGGCCGGGCGGTTTGCCGGGCAGGCCGTTTTTTCGACGAGTTTCGGCCTCGAAGATCAGGTCATTTCGCACCTCATTTTCAAAAACAAACTGCCCATCCGCGTTTTCACGCTCGACACGGGGCGCAATTTTCAGGAAACCTATTCGACGTGGTCGCGCACCCTCGAAAAATACGGGCAGCCCATCGAGGCGTTTTTTCCGCAGACCGCTGCCGTCGAAAAATTGCTCGCCGAAAAAGGGCCGGACAGCTTTTACGGGTCCGTCGAAAACCGGAAAGAGTGCTGCCAGATCCGCAAGATCGAGCCGCTTGGCCGGGCATTGAGCGGCCAAAAACTTTGGGTCACGGGTATCCGCGCCGACCAATCGCCCAACCGTCAGGACATGGCCGCCCTCGAATGGGACGCGGCGGCGGGCGGCGGCATTTT
>JANOQP010000497.1:0-2716 GCA_031414895.1 Saprospirales bacterium | reverse complement strand
GGATTTTGCCCACAGGTTTTCAACCGAAAAATGCCAATTGGCTCTTTTTCATCCTCCCGGTTTTCTTTTTCCAAAAAATGGCCGCGCCCGCCACGCGCCCAAAAATCGATTGCAAACCGGAGGCCGGAGCCTTCGGCGGCTACACATTTATTTACCCGAAAATCGTGGATGCGAACTCCGAGTTTGCCCCGTATTTTCTAGATTTTGGCGATTCTTACGATGCTTTTTTCAAAAAGGACATCCAAAAAGACGAAAACCTAAAAGAATGGGGCGACCGTTTTTGCAAAAAAGCGACCGCCGCCGATATCGCCGAGGTCGTTTATGAGGCCGACGAAGATGCCCTGCAAGTCCTCCTCGGCTCGGTCGGTTCGGCCACGGTGACTAACCCGATCGGCTCGCTCACGGGCAACCAATTTGCCGAGGTCTTGGTCTATAACCACTGCACGGAGGCGGTCGAATATTTGATCTTCACCCGAAAATGCCAGCCGCACGTTGGCCCCGTCGCCGACCCGTGGAAGCCCGAAAGCCGAGACCGCGAGGAAATGCAAACACTGATCGAGGAGGGCGAGGAGCGGTTCGCGGCCACGAAATCGCATTTTTTTCGGCTGCGCTACGCCTTTCAAATGGTCCGTTTGGCGCATTACCGGGGCGATTGGCAACAGACGGTCGAGCTGTACAACCGGTTGCTGCCGCAGGTCGTGCGCAAAAGGCCGAGCATCATCTATTGGTGGGCCCTCGGCCATCAGGCGGGCGCACTTTTGAAGCTCAAAAAATACCCGGAGGCGGCCTATCGGTACGCGCTGATCTTCCAAAATTGCGCCTCAAAGCGCGAACAGGCCTACCGGAGTTTTTACCTCCCGAACGACGCGGATTTTGAAAAAACGCTCCTTTTTTGTGAAAACGATAGGGAAAGGGCCATGGTTTATGCCCTCCGAGCGGGTTCGTCGCACGCCACGGTCGGCGATCTGGCGAAGCTCCACGAACTCGACCCGCGCTCGCCGATGCTCGACATGATGCTCGTGAGCGAGGTGCAACAACTCGAAAAAATCTATTTGACGACACCCGTTTCGGAGAAAAAATTTGGAAAACCGGCCACCATTTTGGGGCGCAAAAACGCGGGCGAGCACCTTATTTCACTAAAAAAACTGGTCGCGACCGTCTGGAAAAACGGCAACACGGCCAACCCAAAACTCTGGCGGGCGATGGACGGTTATCTCGACATTTTGGCGGGCGATTTTTATGCCGCCGAAAAGGAACTGACCGCCGCCGCCGCTGTTTTGACCGGCCACGACGACGACAAGGCCCTCCGGCAACAGGTCGATATTTGGCAGCTTTTGCTCCAAATCTGTCAAATTGACCCGGCCATTGCGGGCGCGGAAGACCGTGCATTTGAGGCCGAGGGCTTTGCCGCGTTCAAAAAACAGCCCGATTTCGCGCCTTTTTTGCGCGATTGGTTGAGCAACCGGTATGCCGAGACAAACCAGCCGGGCAAGGCGGCACTGCAAGGTTTCGGTTGGCACGGCCTGCGCGTGAACCCGACCCTCGCCGAGATCGACGACCTGATCCGTGCGGCGAGCGACCAAAGTTTGACCCGGATGGAGGACATCATGTTCAAGGATTCGATGGGGAACGCGCTGACGGGGGTCTTTTTTGATATGCGGGCGACCTATTTGCTGTCGCAAAACCAACCGGAGGCCGCGCTCCTCGCCCTGCGGAAAATACCGGAAACGGAGCGCGACCGGACGCTAAAATTCATGGCCTTCAAAGAGCGGATCAACGACTGCATCGACTGCCCGATGACCGATTCGCTGCGCCTCGACCGCCTCGAACTGGTCGAAAAACTGGCCGAAATGGATTTCAACGCAAAGGCCGCGCTCAACGACGGGGCAGAAATTTATTACCGCCTCGGCCTCGCACATTATAATATGTCCTATTTCGGCCCGGCGTGGAAGGCGATGGACAATTTCAGGAGCGGCGCGAGCTGGTACTCGTTGAACAAATACAAAAACAGCGTTTTCCCCATCGAAAACGCACCGCACGGCAACCGTGAAAACCTTTCCTGCGAGACCGCGCTCGGCCATTTCCGGCAGGCGATCAACCTTTCGCGCGACCCGGAACTGTCGGCCCGCGCCGCTTTTATGGCCGCAAAATGCCAGTTGAACGCATGGTACTGTTCGCCGTCGTGCAATTACCGGCCCGGCTCGCGCAACGCCCCGAATGTGCCGGACGAGTACCGCGAGTACTTTTATTTTTTGCGGAAAAACTTTTCAAAAACGGAATTTTACCGACAGGCGGTGAGCGAGTGCAAATGGTTCCGGGCGTACGCGGGGCGGTGAGTTTTTTCTATAAAAACTCGACATGCCCGTCCATTTCCGCAGGTTCAAAAACCTCATAAATCAACAAAAGCGCATTGATGACCACGCCAACCGGCATCGGTTTTGGCAAAAAGGCAATGCCAGAATGTTGTACCCCGTTGGAATGGTGCGCCAAAAAATCGTTGTCAGCGGTGACGATCACAAATCCGTTCGCTTTTGAAAAGTGGAGGTGTTCGAGGTCAGAAGCGGTCAGCCTGCCCGCCTCGGCGCAGGTCAAAACATCGACGCCCCGCTGCCGAAGCCCCTTGGCGATGGCCTTTGAAATGTGTTCGTCCAAAAAAAACCTAATGTGCGGCATGGATTTCGGCCCGGTTTATTGGCTCATGTTCCGAACCCGCTGA
>JANOQP010000496.1:0-10916 GCA_031414895.1 Saprospirales bacterium | reverse complement strand
TTTTGTAGGCATCCTCGGGCGCTTTATAGCCCGCATTGTCGTAGCCGGATTGTGCGATCGACTTTTGGATGGCATCGGCGGAGGTCTTCTCCGTGTCGAAAGAAACGGTGATCTCGCCCTTCTCGGTGTCCCAGTTTGCGGAGGCCGCGCCCGCTTTGAGGGCCGCTTTTTCGATGGTCTTTTTGCACATCCCGCAATTGCCGAGGACCTTGAAAGTCTCTGTTTTTGCGCCCGCGACGGCCGCGGTCGAGGCCGATTTTTTGGTCATTCCACCTGTTTGTGCGGATGCAACATTGAAAACAAAGAGGATTGAAAGGATAGCCGCGAGGCTCGATTTTGAAAAATTCATCTGTTTTATTTTTAAAGATTGAGCGATTGAAAAGGTGTTCCCAAAAAAAATCCAGAAACGGCTTTTCAGTTTTTTATGAAACGCGAAACGCCGCCGACCGACTTTTTTTCGTCCATGATTTGCAAAAAATAAACACCGCTGGCCAGTTCGCGCAAATCGAGCTGACCATTTTTTTCGGCCAGTTTTTTTTCAAAAACCAACTGCCCGTCGGCTGAAAAAATGGCCGCCCATTGCATCCGATTTTTTTGAAAACCATCAAAATCGATGTTCAAAAACCCGTCGGTCGGGTTTGGGAAAAGGCATAATTCGCCCGGCAAAAAGGTCGCCGTGGAAACTGGCGCGGCCAATTTTCCCTGCCGGTAAAGTACCTGCCCGTGCGCCGCATCGACATAGGCGAGGTGAAAAACGCCCGCCTCGAACCGCAGCGACGGGTAAAAAAGGTCATGCCCGGCTGCGCCAAATACCTGCGTTTGTTTTGGCAAATTGACCACGCCATCGGTCGAAAAATGAAAGACCAATTGTTTGCCCTCCCGATAAATGACCGCCGTTGTGTCGCCCTCGGCTGCCAAATCGGCCTGGGTCTGCACGGCATTTGCGCCCGTAATTGGTTGAAAATCAACCTGTTGGCCGCCGCCCATGGTCGCACCGTTCATCGTCGAAACGAAAACCCGGTTCTTGCCGGAGGCCGCGCTCGCCCACGCCGTCACGAGCGAATCGCCGTGGAACCGCCCAATTTTCGGGCCGCTGATCGGGCAGATATTGATCATCCAATTGGTCGCGTCCACGTCGGTCGCGGCGGTGAAGCTCGCGGCGAGGTCGGTCGAGCGGCTGACCCAAATATCGCGCAGGTTGGCGTTGTTGTTCCGAAAAACGGCCCAGGCCGAATCGCCGGAAACGAGCAGGTCGGGCGTGCAACATTCGCAAACCTTGCCGCCGGGCGCGGGCGCGTTCACGGTCACGGGTGGGGCAAAAGTCAGGCCGCCATCAGTCGAGCGGCGGATTTCTTGGGACGCGCCGGGGCTGGTTATTTCCCGGATATAATTGACGATCGGGTTGCCCGCCGCGTCGGTCGCGATGGTTGCGAGGGTCGCCGCGCCGCCCGGAACTGTGCCTTGCACGACGGTCGGCGTACCGAAAACGAGGCCACCGTCAATCGATTTTGCGAGCTTGATGCCCGACGTGCCTTGCTCGAAAACGATATAAATGGTGTCGCCAAAAGTCGCGACATCGAAGCCGCCGAAGCCAAAAAGTGCGGGTGTTGTCGGTGTTTTCACAGCGGTGACGGGCGCGGAAAAAACGCCGTTTTCGAGCCGTGCACACAAGATCCGGTTCGGGCCGTTTTCGCCCCAAACGACGAGCGGCGTGCCGTTTGCCAGCCGGGCGATGCGCGGCGCGGTGATGGTTTTTGTGGTCAAAGTGACCTGAACGGAGTCCGCCCAATCGACGGTGAGCATTTGCGCAAAGCAAAAAATGGGCGCGACGCCGAGTAGGGTGGATAGAAAACGGAGCTTCATGCGGCTGTTTTTTAGAAAAATGAAAAGGGCGCACCTTCGGGCATCTTCCGGAGGCTTGGCAAATCTCCGACCTATTGCCGTTTTTTTTTGAAATAAATTCGTGTCTTTGCACGTCCCTGTCCTTTTCTAAAATTTCCAAAAAATGCGGTTCAAATACATTCTGCCCTGTTTCCTCGCGCTGTTTTTTTTTGAAAAAAGCATCGCCCAAAAAAACCTCGCGACCGTCACCGGGAACATCCGCGACGCGGCCACCGAGCAGCCCATCGAACTGGCGGTCGTCTATTTAAAAGGCACGACGCAGGGCGCAAACTCGAACGAGGCGGGCAATTTTTCCATCCAAGTCCCTGAAAATCAACGGGTTACGCTCCTTTTTCGGCGCGTCGGCTACAAAGAATCGAGCTACGATATTACGCCGTTGCCAACCGGGGCGAGGTTTGCGCTCGACGTAATTTTGGCCCCGACCGAATCGAGTTTGGAGGTCGTCATCAAAGAAAGGCGGCTCGACGACGGCGGCATGGTCAAGACCGGCGTGAAGGAATTCCGGCTTTTGCCGACCACGACCGGCAATTTGGAAAGCGTTTTGCCGAGCATCGCGCTCGGGGCGCAGACGGGGACGGGCGGCGAACTTTCGAGCCAGTACAATGTGCGCGGCGGCAATTATGACGAAAACCTCGTCTATGTCAATGATTTTGAGATCTATCGTCCGCAGTTGATCCGCGCCGGGCAACAGGAAGGTTTGACCTTTGCAAACCTCGAACTGACCCGCGACCTGTCGTTTTCGAGCGGCGGTTTTCAGGCGAAATATGGCGACAAACTTTCCTCCGTCCTCGATGTGAAATACAAACGCCCCGACTCGACGCGGGCCTCGGCGATGGTCTCGCTCTTGGGCGCGTCGGCGCATATAGAGGGCAAGTTGAAGCTCAAAAAGGACAGTTACCGCGCCTTCCGCTACCTCGTCGGGACGCGCTACAAAACCACCAAATACAACCTCGGCACGCTCGATACGAAAGGCGAGTACACGCCCGATTTTACCGACGTGCAGGCGTGGCTGACGTATGATATATCGAGGTCGTGGCAGGTCGGACTGCTGGCAAATTACAACCGGGCGCGGTACAAATTCATCCCGTCGGAGCGCGAAACAGCGTTCGGACTGATCGATTTTGCGCTGAAACTGTACTCCGTTTTTGAGGGCCAGGAGATCGACGATTTCAAAAACGGCATGACGGGCCTCTCGCTCACCTATTTGCCGGAACGGAAAAAGGACCCGATCTACCTAAAACTCCTCGCCTCGCGCTTCCAGAGCCAAGAAAACGAGACGTTCGATATCCTCGGATATTACCTTTTGGGGCAGATCGAAACTGGCCTCGGCTCGGACGCGGCGGGCGAGATCGTGAACGTCCTCGGCACGGGGACACAGCAAACTTGGGTCAGGAACTACCTCTCGGCGACCGTCACGAACGTGGAGCACAAAGGCGGCATCGAGTTCCAAAACGATCGCCGCGACGACGGTTTAACACGCAGCCATTTCCTCCAATGGGGCGCGAAAATGCAAAACGAGGGCATCGAGGACCGCATAAATGAGTGGGAACGGCTCGATTCCGCGCTCTATTCGCTGCCCTTTGACACCAACCAATTGCTCGTCAGGCGGGTGCTGAAAACGCGCAACTCGTTGAATTCCAACCGGTTAACTGCCTTTTTTCAGGACACTTGGACCTGGCGAAAGGACGGCCTGCGCGAAGTCCAGGTCACGGCGGGGGTTCGCGGCGCATATTGGGATTTGGACGGCGACAAGTTCGTCACGCCGCGCATCCAACTGCTTTTCAAACCGCTCAACACGCGGCGCGACATCGCTTGGCGGCTGGCTGGCGGGCTTTTTTACCAGCCGGGATTTTACCGCGAACTGCGGCAGCCGAACGGGATCGTGAACCCAAAATTGGCGGCGCAAAAATCGGCGCACGTCGTCGGCGGGTTCACCTACGATTTTCTTTGGGGGAAAAAGAAGCCCGTCAAAGTCCGCGTCATCACCGAGGCTTATTACAAAAAACTTTGGGACTTGGTGAGCTATGATGTTGACAATGTGCGCGTTAGATATGCCGGACAAAACAATGCGACGGGCTACGCGACGGGCCTCGACGTTCGGCTCAACGGCGAATTTGTGAAGGGCGCGGAAAGTTGGATCAATTTCAGCCTCCTCCGCACCCGCGAAAAACTCGACTCCGTTCAGCACAAGATCCGCAACGTCGGCGACCTCGCGGGCCGAAACGTGAAGGACGTGCCGCGCCCGACCGACCGGCTTTTCAACATGAGCATGTTCTTTCAGGACTATTTGCGGGGCAACGAATCGGTGCGGATGCACCTCAATTTCACGGTCGGCACGGGGCTGCCGTTCGGCCTGCCCGACGGCAATATTATTTACCGGAACACCTATCGTTTCAAGCCCTATCACCGGGTGGACATCGGTTTCTCGCTCCGGCTCTGGGACGAAACCCGCCGGAAAAACCACCCGAACCATTTTTTGCGGTTCACGCGCTCGGCATGGGCCAGTTTGGAGGTCTTCAACTTGATGCAAGTGGCCAACGAAGCCTCGAAAACTTGGATAAAATCGGTCTATAACACGCAGTACGGGATACCCAATTATTTGACATCGAGAAGGGTGAACGTGCGGTTGAAGTTTGATTTTTGAGGAAAAAAAATGCAGCTGCCCGAATTGGGCAACTGCACATTTTCAAAGACCAACTTTCTACAGTTCGATTTTTTACGGTTTTTGTACCACGAGCTTGCCAAATTTTGAGCGTTTTGCCCCGTCTTCGAGTATCTCGACAACGTACATGCCCGATGGCCAATCATTTGTTTCCACAAAACAATTGCCCGAACAGACTGTCTCAAACAGTAGTTTTCCGTATGGGTCGGTGATTCTCACCAACGATTCGATGCCGTGGTTGAGGCCGACCTCGACTACGCCAGAGGTTGGGTTTGGTGCGATATAAACCAAAGAATGGCGCGAAATTCCCGATTGATTTTTTTCACCATTTCCATGCCCCAACACCGCCGGCTCAACAATATGCCTCGAAATGGATACATATTGCCTGCACCATTGCGGATAGCTGGCCATCGATTGCGTCTCGAACAGGTTGCTCAAAGGCTGGAAAAGCGAGTCCCCGGCCGCGTAGTTTTCACCCAAAAACTCGGCATACGCGGCGCGAAATTGCTCCTCGATGATCGTGTTTTCCGTTGGGACGGTGCAGCTTTCGGAAAAACCGCCGCCCGGGTTGGCCCCAGCCGCAAACCAGCACGGGTAGGGGGGCGGGGAACAATTGGCACGGGCCGTCGAGACCAATCCCGTCACATTGGCACCGACCGTGGCCGAACAGCCCACTTTTTTAATCGCAAAATGGGCTTTGGGGTCGGTGTCGTCCACGATTGCGCCGTTGTTGGAATATGCCCAGTTGTTGTACTTCATCGGGATCGGCTCGACCAGCGGGGCATTGTCGTAACAAACCTCAAAATAATTGGCCGATGCGCCCGGTTTGATGAAAATATTGTTCGCCCCTAGGCATCCATCGACGGCAGTGGGCTGCAATTGGAGCAAGATGTTCGCCCCTTTGATGCCCGCCAAATTGTTGATGAGCTTGCCGCCGTCCATGACGACCATCCCCTTTTTCTTGCTGCCGTACATATGGATGCCGTTTTGGCAATCCTTGATGGTGGCACATTCGAACATAAAAAACTGGCTCGGGAACACATTGTCGCCGGGGTTCAGTTGCGGCGCATTGAACACCCCGTTGTCGCAGTTTTCGATCAGGCCGCGGCCCATGATGCACTTCGCCACCTGCCGGAGCCGGATACCGTTGCTGCCATAATTGGGGTCGGCGGCCAAAATATTCCGGTGGTTTTTGATGGTCGAATTGTAAAACTGCACCAGCGCCACATTTTCCGCGCTGACTGCATCTTCGGGCAGGTTGACCGGGTCGGCCTCGAAGAGCGACTCGCCGTGGATTTTCAGTTCTGCCCGGTCCTTTACCGTGAGCGCATTGCCCGAATACCCGTTGAACGTCGTACCGACCACGCTGGTCGTGCCGGCCCCGCCCGTCAATTCAATGCAATCGACACATTCGGTCACGGTGCTGGCCGAAAGGTAGAAATTGCCCGGGCCGGTGCCGAGGATGATGGTCTTGTCGAAATCGCCGATCAATTTCGTTTGGATAAACTTGGCATTGGCCCATTATCGAGCAAAACCTGCCCGGCCAGTTCGGCAGTCCCCTTTTCGAGGTGCAAGGTCCCGCGCCGGGGATATCGAGCTTCGCGTGGGTCTGCACCCGCACAAAACGGTTGTTTTTGTCCTGCCCGACGAGCTTGAGCTGCGTGTTCGGCTGGCCGTTGTTTTTGGTGCCAAAAACGATGGAATTGCCCGCCTCGAACTGGAAACAGCCCGTGCCGGAGAAATTGATATTGCCGTTCACTTGCAAAATTCCGTGGATGACAATCTTTGAATCTAGGTCATCGAGGATGACATTGGCACCGTCGCCGAGCTCCAAAGTGCGGTTTTCGTACAAGATCAGGTGCGAGTTTTTGGAGATGCGCAAGGTCCCGCCATTTTCGACGATCACTTTGCTGTCGTTGACGGCATGGAGAAATCCTTGTTTGTTGCCCGATGCGCCCGGGTCTCCGATTTGGAGGACTCCCCCGGATTTCACCGTGATTTTATTGGTCGTTGAGCAGGTGTAGCCAATGAACACATCAAACCTCGGCAGGTCGGCCTCGGGGTCGTTCACATTTTGGAAGTTTGTCTTGCCCGCGAGGTTGACCCCCATTTTGCCGCCGCTGTTGATGGTGGTCTCGGGCGCGATGAACCGCTCCTTTCCGTAGTTGAAGGTCTGCGGGCCGTTGATGGTCATCGGTTGGGCTTGCTGGATGCTTTCCGATCGGCCCAGTTCCATTTGTTCGATTGAAAAGTTCAGTATTTCGCCTGCATCATCCAGTTCTATATGACGGAGGTTTGCAGGGGGTGCAAAAATCGCCTTAAAGGGTGTAAGCCCTATAGTAGGGTAAACATCCAAATCAATAGGGTTTACCAATTCAACATTATTCATCGGCACTTGAATGTCCAAGATACTAATGGTCGGCATGAAACAGGTGTACTGTTGCAACGCCAAACTGGCCGTCACATGGGGTATCATGAATGTAGGCAACGAGAAAGGGCTTAACATGATATCCCTGCCCAAGCCGGTCAAATCGCCCCTTTTGCAACCCGGCGCATTGTCGAGGTTGGGGAACGGGGCGAGTGCGGTCACGGTCAAAAAGAGGTTGGTCAGGTTGAAATTCAACCCGTCTTTGACAAAATCAGAGACGGCGCCTTTGAAAATGGTCGCCGTTGGGGTCGGTAAGTTGACGCAATTTAAATTAAAGGAGGTAGACCAATCAGAGAAGCTTGCACAGAAGCTTACGGCAGGGTTCGACATTGGGACGGCGCCATTGATGGCAAACAATTGGGCGTCCAAAAGTGACTTACAAGAGCCTACGTTAAGGTTCAATTGCCCGCTCAAAAGTGTGCTTCCGGAGCCAAAGGGCAGTGCCGTCCCATCTTTCGACCCCATGGAAATGCCCACATTACGGCACTTGCCCGGATATCCCAGAGCGGCCATTTCGGCCTTGAATCCATCGCGGATGGCCACCGAATGTTTAAATTCAAGATTGGCCGGGGTCACTGCAATCGGGGAAACGCCGGGGCAACTGTTCACACTAATTTCGGACAGCGCAATCGCAACCGTGCCCTTTTCAAGCTCCCCGGCGAGGTTATGGATAACCATTTGGCGGGCCGCGGGGCTGTTCAGGTTGTTCCAGGAACCGGGGCTCAACCCCGCCATATTGGCCAAAAGTGCGAACGACTGGATGGCCAAAGGGATGTTTGCCCCTTGTTGGGGCGAATCAAAAGAAACGTAGGTATGGGTCTCGTGTGGGATAACCCGCTGTTCCATGGTTGACAGTGCCCATTTTGCCACTTGGCCGCCCATGCTGGCCCCGACCACTGCGTTGTCCTCGGTGCAAAGCCCGGCTTCGCGGTTTTTCCGTTTTTCGGCATTGACCCAATTGATCAATTCGATCAAGACCTCTCCATTTTTTTGGATCCAGTCGCTGCCGCGCTCAAAATCCAGATAAACGATATCGTATTCGTTTTCTGCATTGCCCAATGTGCTCAAAGCGGCTGGGTAGTTGCGGTAGGTTGGTATGGCATTGTCGTCATCGAGGCTGTTGAAGGTCGAATTGTCGTTGCCCATCGTGAAAACGTCCCAGCCCGTGCTCCCGTGGCGGACAACTTGGCCGTTGTAGGTATATACCTTTTCGTTAAAGTCGACGCCATCCACGAAAATCAGTGGTTTGAGCAATTTGCCGTTGTGGCTTGGGGCATATTGGATATAGGCATCGGCACCACCAATGGTGTTACCATTATAGATGTTCTGCCCGTTGGGCGGGTCAGGGAACGCATTCGCAATGGGAGGGGCCATCGATTTGGGGACCGTTACATGGTGGACAGTACCCGGCGGAACATAGTTGCCGCCGCCGACCGGGTTGCTCGGATTCAAGATGAGAGAGAACGGCAAAGAGGAGTGCGAAAAAGCGGTGGAGGATGAGGGCACAACAATCAGACTGACCGAAAATGCAACTGGGAGTGTTGTATTGTTCACTGGGTAGAAGTGCGAAGGCACAAGCCCCGAGGGAGGAACGGACGCGGAAGTTCCATCCCCAAAGTTAATGGTTACCGTACCAACAATGCCCGAGACAAAAAGGGAGCTTAAGTTGCGGAATTTGAACCGCACTTCCGGGAGCAGCACAATTTGATCACAAAGCTCGAAGGTTACGGACAATATGTCAGTTGGCGGGGTTTGTTTGATTTCAGTTGTAAAGCCGGCTCGAACTTCTCGAATATCCTGTGGATTGGTTTCATCGGGGCATGGAAATTCAAAGGTTTGGCTAATTGCGCCGGTAAGTGCAGAAAAAAGGACGATGAGTAAAGTGGCAAGAGATTTCATGGTTAGGGGGATTAATAGGTGATGGTAATTTTGGTGGTTTCATGGCCTTTAAGGAAAATTTCAAACCAATCTGCTGGAGTATTATTAATCAGGATAGGCTCCCCGTTATTTTTCAACACTTGCACATAGGATAAATCCTCGATAGGTTTTACAGAATTTTCCCAGACTGAAAAAATATAACGCATTGTTTTATTGCCCTGCCTAAAAACTGTGAATGTCCCTTGTTCGCCTTTCCCAATTAATACCTTTGTATTAGTCCCAATCGGCCAATCCCCCGGCACAGTAATCATGTACGCGCCACTCTCATTCTTGACCGTCACCTCCAACCAAGCATGTGGGTAGAGGTAAATGAGGTTAGGAATCTGCGAAAGCCCACTGGCTGCATTGATGACGATGAAGTCGTCCCCGGACTTCCAGAATCCCTCCGCTGAGGCTGCGGCAGCGAAGGCGGTCTCGTCGGTCTTGAACTGGCCGTGTTCGTCGGTGGTGCCGGAGAGGATGTTTGTGCAGCCGACATTGCCGTTTGGGTCGCTGTCGCAGTCGCCGAGGGTGACGGTTGCACCCGCGATGGGGGTGTGAGTGCCGTATTCCTGCACGGTGATGGTGGTCTTGGGGTCTTTGTCGCAGCCGCCCAGCGACAACAACCACCCTGCCGCCAAAAGCGGCAAGAGCAAAAGAAACAGCTTTTTCATAATCGAAAAGTGTTTAAATGCCTGCCAGTCGGCAGACAGGGTGAAAAATGGGATGGAAAAGTGGTGTTTTGGTTTGTTAAAAGTATGGACAAAGTTCTGTCCCCAATATCCAGCAACTGTTGTAGAAATTAAGCGACTTGTTGCATTATTCACACATTCGATGTCGACGCTTTGGTCATGGCCAATCTGGAATCGGCATGTTTGGTCGTTGGCCTAAACACGACTTGGTTGTTGGCGAGGACGCCGTTTTTGGCTTCACAAAGGTTGGGGGGAACTGGAACGGAAACCAACAACTGCCAAAACTTGGATAAAATCGGTCTACAACACGCAGTACGGGATCCCCAATTATTTGACATCGAGAAGGGTGAACGTGCGGTTGAGGTTTGATTTTTAAAATATCCCGCCCAAACACCCCTTTTTCATCCCTTTTTTCTCAACTTTTATAAAAAAACAAGTGAAGGCATCCATCCGGTTTGTGGCCGCCGTTTTTACCTTCGCCGCAATTATTTTTTGACGAAAATCGTACCCGGGAGGTGCTTTACATAAATGAAGTGGTTTAATTTTTTCACCCAAGAACTTGCCGTGGACCTCGGCACCGCCAACACGCTCATCATCATGGATGGGCAAGTGGTCGTGGACGAGCCGTCCATCGTCGCCGTTGACCGAAAGTCCGGCCAGACCATCGCCGTCGGGCACAAGGCGATGCAGATGCACGAAAAAACCCACGATAATATCAAGACCGTCCGCCCTTTAAAAGATGGCGTGATTGCCGATTTTAAGGCCGCCGAGGCCATGATCGAAGGAATGATACGCATGGTGGGCCGGAAAAACAGTTTTTTCAGCCACTTGAAAATGGTGATCTGTATCCCTTCCGGCATCACGGAAGTTGAAAAACGCGCCGTTTTTGATTCCGCCGACCACGTGGACAGCAAGGAAACCTACCTCATCCACGAACCGATGGCCGCCGCGCTCGGCATCGGTTTGAATGTCGAAGAACCGATCGGCAACATGATTATTGATATTGGCGGCGGCACGACGGAAATTGCGGTCATCGCACTTTCGGGCATCGTTTGCGACCAATCCATCCGGATCGCGGGCGACGAATTTACTGCGGATATCATGGAAGCTCTGCGACGATACCATAGCCTGCTGATTGGAGAACGTACAGCAGAGCAAATTAAAATACAGGTAGGAGCGGCTATGAAAGACCTTGAAAATCCTCCCGAGGATATTCCTGTTAATGGGCGTGACCTGGTAACGGGTATCCCCAAACAGATAATGGTAAGCTACCAGGAAATTGCTGAAGCATTGGATAAAAGTATCTTTAAAATTG
>JANOQP010000495.1:0-4362 GCA_031414895.1 Saprospirales bacterium | reverse complement strand
TTTGCCCTATTTGACGGTCGGCGTGATCGCCTATTTTTGGTGGAAAAACCGGGTCAAGAACGTGGACGACCTCGCTGGGGATGAGGAAGAACAGGCACGTTGGAATTAAAGTTTTTGGGTATTTTGAAGTCCAAAACCTGTTTGTAATTTCGTGCCGACAGATTTTTTTTTCACCTTAAATGCGATAAAATGAAGCAATCCAAACTTTTCCTCACGGCCATCCTGTTGGTTTCGGCCTTTGTTTTTCAGCCAAATTTGGCCTCGGCAGTGGTCGGTTCGGCCACGCCGGTCGAGGCTTCGGCCACGGTGGCCGCGCCCGAAATGACCAAAAAACAGAACCGGAAGATCGAGCGGCTCGAACGCCGGTTTGAAAAAATGGCGAAAAAGCACAGCATGGTCGATGAGATCAGCCTCGAGGACTCGCCTCGGCAATGGCTTATCCGTTGGGTCGCTTGCTGGGGGCTTGGCGTTTTGTTCAGCATATTTGCTGCTGCGACACTCTGGCCGTTGATCTATGTTGCCTCCATTTTTTTCTTGCTCGGTTCAATTTGCTTCGTCATCTGGATCCTGAAATTGTTGGGTGCAATTTGACCTTCGATTTTTTCAACATAAAAAAGGGCTTTTCGATTGATCATCGAAAAGCCTTTTTTTATGCCACCAATAACTTCAAGCCAAACCGCCAAACCAAGAATGCCCATAAAAACGCGAGCACCGGAAAGAAAAACAGGATGCCCGGGTTGAAATAAATTGCGCTCTCGAGGTCGAAATGGAGGAGGTGCATGCCAGCACGGGTCATCCCACAGCCGGGGCATTCCGTTTTGAAAAACAGCATCGATGGGCAAATTGACCGGCCCGTGTCGAAATAATCGGCGGGCAACAGCAAAAGGGCCAACGCTCCGCCGATCAAATAAATCAATGAAAATATCACCTTTGGCTTCGATGTTTTGGCAATTTGGTCACCGAGGCGCTTTAAAATTTCCATCCTGCGCTATTTGTATTCCCTCATTTTTATCAACCCGTGGATGATGCCGGGCAAAAAACAGAGCGCCCAAAAAAGGATGAGGTTGATCCACCAATTGTTGCCCCGCCAATCATCGCGAAGGCCCATGCAGAGCCAGCCGAAACCGTAGAGACAGGCGACGATCCAAAGGCCCTTTGGGAATTCCTGTCCGTCGTCGCCGGGACTTTTTTTCAAAGATTTTTGGGCGGATTTGAGCACGAGGCTGTTTCGCCAGCCGAGGTTTTTGCCCGTAGTGGAGCGGTATTTTGCGGGGGTGAGCGACATGAACTGGTCGAGCGGCATTTTCGAAAGTTCGGTCGGGAGGGTGCCGAGCTCGTTGTTTTTGGCGAAGGTTGAAACGGCCAAATTGGCCGGGTCCACCACGGCGAACATACTTTTTGCACCAAAAAAGAGGGCAACGAGTGGGAGCATGAAGTGTTTTTTCATAAAAATTGGCGGGTTGATGGTGATGGTCGGCGGATTGTTTTGGTATGCGGCTGCAATTTGCCAAACTTCGCCGCAGACTTTCACTAAAAAGGCCTGTTTTAACGCAATTGTTTATGAAAAAAAGCCCAAAAATTGCCGTTTTCCCCGGCTCGTTCGACCCGATCACGGTCGGCCATGTGGATTTGGTGCGCCGTGCGGTGCCGCTATTTGACAAGATTGTGGTGGCCGTCGGGGTCAATTCGCAGAAAAAAACGCTGTTCACCCTCGAACAGCGGCTCGCGTGGATCGCCGATGTCTTCAAAAAATACCCATCGGTGGAGGTGGCGCATTTTGAGAAACTGACCGTCCATTTTTGCCAAAAGATCGGTGCGCAATACCTGCTTCGCGGCCTCCGCAACGCCTCCGATTTTGACTACGAAAAGACGATCAGCCAACTCAATTATGAGATCGGCGGCATCGAGACGGTCTTCTTGATCAGCCAGCCGATGTTCTCGCATATCAGTTCGACCATCGTGCGCGAATTGATGGTCGGCGGTGGCGATGCGAGCCCTTTTGTGCCGAAGGAGATTGTTTTGCCGCCCAATTTGTTGCCCGCTTAACCCGAAACTTTCCAACTCGAAATTCTAAACCCAAAACACGAAACTCTCTGGTGCATTTCCTGTTCATCACGCCCATTTTTCCGTTCGACGAGTCGGACACGACCTGCCTGCCGCCGTTGCAGGCGCTCGTGCTGGAGCTTTCGTCGCGCCCGGGCGTGCTGGTTTCTGTCATTGCCGTCCAGTATCCGCACGAGCTGGAGGAATATGTATGGCACGGGGTCCAGGTTTTTGCCTGCGGCGGGTCCAGCCAGATCATGCTCCGGCCCCAAACTTGGTACCGTGCGGTCGAGTATGCGAGCCGGATCAACCGTGCGCGGGCGGTGGATTCGATCCACAGTTTTTGGCTCGGCGAGTGCGCGGTGATCGGCCGCTGGCTCGAACGGAAATATCAGCGGCCGCATTGGGTGACGCTGATTGGGCAGGATGTGCGACGGGAAAACCCCTATTTGCAGCTTTTTACGATGAAATTGCTCAATTTGATTGCCGTTTCGCAGGTTCAGGCGGGCATTTTTGAATGGAACACGGGCAAGGCCGTCCGAAAAGTCATCCCGTGGGGGCTGGACGAAAAGCAGTTTTTGCCCGCTCAAAAAACGGAAAAGGACGTGGACGTGATTGGTGTCGGCGCGTTCAGCGGGGTGAAAAACTGGCCACTTTTTTTTGAAACGATAAAAAGGGCGGTCGAAATTTTACCCAACCTGAAAGTCTGGGTCATCGGTTCGGGCCCTGAAAAGGAGCAATTGGAGGAAATGCGACGTGCGCAAAATTTGGGGGAAAACATCAAGTTTGCCGGCCCGCTGCCCCGCCCGCGCGTTTTGGAATGGATGCGCCGCAGCCGCGTTTTATTGCTGACGAGCGATTTTGAGGCGTTCGGCTACGCGCTTTTGGAGGCCAATGCATCGGGCTGCCGGATCGTATCGACCCCGGTCGGCATCGCGCCGGAACTCGCTTTTTGTGAAATCGCGGAAACTGCCGGGGAGCTTGCCGAACTGCTCATTGTCGCGCTCGGCGGCCCGGTTTTGCCTGCCGGTGACGTATTTTTTTCCATTAAAAACACGGCGGACGGGTACATTGATTTGGCAAAACTGGAGGTTGCCGGGCCGACGGACGATATTGGAAAGGGCGGGGATTTTGAGGGGGCGCAGTAAGCGAGGTTTGAATCAGGTGGAAGTCAAAGCGGTCCTGATTTTTGTCACTACGGCAACCTCAACATCAATTAGATCTGCGATTTGGGCATCAGACCATTTTGGGTGTTTGTTGATTATCTTTTCAATAATTTCTTCGCGCCCTTCTTCGCGCCCTTCTTCGCGGCCTTTTTCAAGTCCTTTTTCAAGTCCTTTTTCAATCCCTATTTCCTCTTTTAGCTCAAAAACCGTCTTGAACTTGCGAATTTCAGCAGGTGGGAGTTTGACGATTGCGTTGTTCATTTCTTCAGAATTTAGGTTTGAAACTGTTCCAAGATACAATAGTGACCAATGCAAAAGCTGCATGGCCAGTTCCCTTTGCGGCAAATTTCGGGAAAAATGGACCATTGTTCCAAGATTTTTTAGCACATACTTTCTGTTCCGCCCATATTTCAAGATAAGGAACAGGTTGTTCAATATCTTGAAATTCAGCCCCATGATTTTTTCCTCCGAAAGCGCATTGATGTTGATGAAAACATAGTCGAACTCCGGCACGAATTTTCGGAATTCGGGAGGCAGCCCAGGAAAAAGGCCCGCCATTTTTTCCTTGCCCCATTTGGTTTCTCCATGGTAAAATAGGACGGGCAAGGGCAGTGCAATTGGGCGTTTTTGGCGGACATCCGCCCGAATGGAGTCGCTCGAATAGCCGAACAATTGGGACACCACAGGCTCGTCGGGCCGCCAGCTTTTGTGTTCAAAAATAAAATTGATCCGCACCGGTTATCCGGCCTTTGTCATTGCGCTCCAAATAATGTCGGCAAAGTGCTGCTTGAATTTTTTGCCCAAAAAACCGTCCTTTTCGAGCTTTAAGGTGTCGAGGTCGAGCTGGGCGAAGGATTTTTCCGAAAGGGAAAACTCGATGAACTCCAAGGCCACCTCCCTCACGCTCAAAACGGTCTTTATGTACTTGTCGTGCGGTTGGTGAAGCAGGTCGTTGGGTTCGAGGCTCGGGAGTTCTTGCTGCGGTGTTTGTTTTGTCATTGCATTTGTTTTTTGCTAAATCATTCGCAAAAAAACACTTTTTACGGAAAAAAAAGCGGCGTTTTTACTTTTTGTAAAAACGCCGCTTCGTATTTTTTAAAAAAAAATCAGGCATTTCACCCGGCGATTTTCTCCGGCACCCACATTTTATAGG
>JANOQP010000494.1:0-3963 GCA_031414895.1 Saprospirales bacterium | reverse complement strand
AGAGGTTGTGGTTTTGTCGGACCAATAGGGCCTCTTGCCAAAGATCGTGCGGGTTGTGCCAAAAGGTTTCCAGCCAAAAGCCCATTGACTGTTCGCCCCAAAATTTATGGACATAATAGACCAACAACATCAACCAAAAAGCGGGGTACAGCCGAAAGAACCGCGCAACCATAAAACGTTTATAGACCACTGGTGAAACCGTGGTGTTTTCTTGAAAAAACTTATAGGAAAGCACAAAGCCGCTTATCACAAAAAACATCGCTACGGCCGCCCCGCCATTGAAAAAAAACAGGGCCCATTTCATTTCGCCCCACCTGCCTCCGATGGTGTGGAACATTAGGACGGACAACGCCGCGAGGCCGCGAATGCTATCAATATAATCTAACCGATTGGACATTTTTATGGCGAAATTGAGTTTCAGTTTTGGCCAAATGTAATCGCGAAAACAAAAAAGCCCCGCCGAAATCCGACAGGGCTTTTTTATATTTCAAAAAGCGAAAATCAAACTTTATCGCTTTCCTCCGCAACGAGCATTTTGATGACGAGGCCATCTTTTGCCTCGTTCATTTCGGCCTCCATCTCGCTGCCCTCGCCAGGCGATTCGCCCAAGATGAACTCCGCGAGCGGGTCTTCGAGGTATTTTTGGATGGCCCGATGGAGCGGCCGAGCGCCAAATTGTGGGTCGAAACCTTTGTCGGCGACAAAATCCTTTGCGGCCTCGGATAGGTTCAACTTGAAATTGAGCGTGTTCAAACGCTTCATCAAATCGGCCAACGTGATGTCGATGATCTGGTGGATCTCCTCTTTTCCGAGGCTGTTAAAGACGACGACATCATCGATGCGGTTCAAAAATTCGGGCGAAAAGGTCTTTTTCAACGCCGCTTGGATCACGCTCTTTGACTGCTCCCCCTCTTGTTCGACCCGTGCGACGGTGTTAAAACCGATGCCCGTACCGAAATCCTTTAGCTGCCGCGCCCCGATGTTCGAGGTCATTATAATAATGGTGTTCTTGAAATCCACCTTGCGGCCCAGCCCGTCGGTCAATTGGCCGTCGTCGAGGACTTGCAGGAGGATATTGTAGATGTCCGGGTGGGCCTTTTCGATTTCGTCCAAAAGGATGACGGAATAAGGTTTGCGCCGCACTTTTTCGGTCAATTGGCCGCCTTCTTCGTAGCCGACATAGCCCGGCGGAGCACCGATGAGCCGCGAAATGGAGAATTTTTCCATGTACTCGGTCATGTCGATGCGGATGAGCGCGTCGTTGGCATCGAACAAAAAGCGGGCGAGTGCCTTCGCAAGTTCCGTTTTGCCGACCCCCGTCGGGCCGAGGAAAATGAACGAGCCAATGGGTTTTTTCGGGTCTTTGAGGCCGACGCGGTTGCGCTGGATGGCCTTCACCACTTTTACGATGGCATTGTCCTGACCGATGATCACCTTTTTCATATCGTCGGCCATGCGGAACAATTTTTTGCCCTCGCTCTGGGCGACCCGTTTGACCGGAATGCCCGTCATCATCGCCACGACCTCCGAGATGTCCTCCTCGGTCACGGGGAATTTTTTGACCTTCAAATCCTCTTCCCACTCGACCTTGGCAAATTCGAGGTTGCGCACCAATTTGCTTTCCGTGTCGCGGAGGTTTGCGGCCTCTTCGTATTGCTGGTTTTTGACGGCGAGGTTTTTTTGGTCCTTCAATTCCTCGATTTTCCGTTCGAGCTCCTCGATATGTTTCGGGACGTGGATATTTTTCAAATGCACCCGCGCACCGACCTCGTCCAAAACGTCGATTGCCTTATCGGGCAAAAAACGGTCGGTGATGTATCGGTCGGACATTTTCACGCAGGCCGTGATCGCCTCGTCGGAATAGGTCACGTTGTGGAAATCCTCATATTTCGACCGGATATTGCTCAAAATATGGATGCTGTCCTCTTGGCTCGGCGGCTCGACCATCACGCGCTGAAAACGGCGGTCAAGTGCGCCGTCCTTCTCGATATATTGGCGGTATTCGTCCAAAGTGGAGGCCCCGATGCATTGCAGTTCGCCGCGGGCGAGGGCCGGCTTCAAAATGTTCGACGCATCGAGCGAACCGGACGCGCCGCCCGCACCGACCATCGTGTGGATCTCGTCGATAAATAAAATGACATCGCGGTTTTTCTCCAATTCGCCCATAATTGCCTTGATCCGTTCCTCGAACTGGCCCCGGTATTTCGTCCCGGCGACGAGCGCGGCGAGGTCGAGCATGACGAGGCGTTTTCCGAAGAGCGTCCGGCTGACTTTTTTCTGGAAAATGCGGAGCGCGAGACCTTCGACGATGGCCGTTTTGCCAACGCCCGGCTCGCCGATCAAAATCGGGTTGTTCTTTTTGCGGCGGCTCAAAATCTGCGAAACGCGCTCGATTTCACTCTCGCGGCCAATAATTGGGTCAAGTTTGTTCTCCTCGGCGAGCTTCGTGATGTCGCGGCCAAAATTGTCGAGGACCGGGGTGCGGCTTTTTTGCTGCCCTTTTTGGCCCTGGCTGCCGCCTCCGCCGCTGCCTTGTTGGCCCCGAAAATTGCGGTCGTCGTCGTCATAATCGTCGTCATTGGCGGCCATGAACACGTTGGGGCTGCCCAGGTCCTGCTCATGTTTGACGTATTCAAGCTCTACTTTGTAGCCTTCATAATCCACTTCGTAATCCGTAAGGATGCGCGTGGACGGCAGATCAGTATGTTTCAAAATGCTCAAAAGGACGTGTTCCGGCTGAATTTCCTCGCTTTTCAGCATTTTGGCCTCCAAAAAAGTGGTCTTCAAAATCCGCTCGGCCATCCGCGAGAGCGGTACTTTTCCGACGGTGAGCGTGTCGGCCGTCCCCCATTCATTATAGCGCGGGATGGTTTTTTCGATGCGCTTTTTCAGCTCGTTCGTATCCACTTCAAGGCTTTGAAGGACCCGGACGGCCATGTTGTCGCGCTCGGCGATGATGCCCAGAAGGAGGTGCTCCGTGCCGACGTAGTCGTGCCCGAGCCGCATTGCCTCGTTGCTGGATTGGCTTAAAACGGATTTGACGCCGTTGGAGAATTTTCTGTTCATATTGTGGGTAAAACCTCGGTTTATTCAAAAGTGTTCAAAACGTGGCCGCGATAGGGAGACGGAATGGCCGGATTTTTCCAAAAATAAAGTGTGGTGGACGACTCTTGAATCTGCCCGCAAATTTGACAGCACTTGCCGAGAAAAACAAATGCTTTTTTGTAAAATTGATGACGGGCGAAACAAAAGTGTCCGCGAGCTATTTTCCGACCGAAAAAATGATGCCAGCAAACAAAACGGCCTGACAGAATGGCCGGGCTCCCTGTTAAAAAAAAACGGGCCGGATTTCCCGAAAAAACTACTTTTGCCATGCAGTCCGTTCTCGGGCTGTTTTTTTTGAAACCCAGTTTTGACTATAAATTCCTGAAAATCAGGCGGTTATGAAGTACTCAATTGACAAGAACAGTTTTTATTCGGTCATTACGCTCGAAGAAGAAACCCTCAACGCACACCTCGCGCCAAGCCTGAAAAGCGATTTTATTTTTCACAAATCCGAAGGCGTACCAAACCTCATCCTCGACCTGAAAGGTGTCAAATTTGTCGACAGCTCTGGTTTGAGTGCCATTTTGACAGCCCACCGGCTTTGGAAAGGCGACGGGTCGTTCGTTTTGACGGGCATCGTCCACCCTTCCGTGAAGCGGCTCATCGAAATCTCGCGCCTCGACAGCATCATCGCCATCACAAGCGACCTCGAAGGGGCCGTCGATTATTTGAAAATGGAACGGTTGGAAAGGGAATTGGCGACAGGGGTTGAGTAGGGGCTACCCTCGTGGTTGCCCATTTGTGGTTGCCCATTTGTGGTTGCCCATTTGTGGTTGCCCATTTGTGGTTGCCCATTTGTGGTTGCCCATTTGTGGTTGCCCATTTGTGGTTGCCCATTTTTGGTTGCCCATTAGTGGT
>JANOQP010000493.1:0-3511 GCA_031414895.1 Saprospirales bacterium | reverse complement strand
AAACAGCCTTTCCCAAGGAAATATACTTGTGGTGTCCGGGGTTGACTCTGCAAGGTTTCTCAATTGCTCCCTCAAAAATAATTTAAGCAGATTATTAAACGTAGAGGCATCTGAGTATTTTGAGCTTTCAAATAATGTCATTTCCGGAAACATCGTCGAATCATTAGGAAGTTTTTTTACAAGCAATAGTGGCCAACAAGGTGCGATAATCATCGAAAACAACAGAATAACTCATAATTTCTTCAAATCACCAGTTGCGAGTATTTATCATCAGAATATTTCTGTATTCTTGTTTGGTGGATATGCCCAACAAAAAATTTTTATTAAAAACGCTCTGTTTTTGGGGAACACTTTTGATTCATTGCCATCGCCGTCACCATTTATATCATGGAAAAATCAAGCGGTCTATGAAAACTGTTACTTTGATAGTGCATCATTGGCATTTACCCATTTCAACACCGGGAAAAAAGACCCCACCAGCGACTCGCTCCGCTTCACCAACTGTGCCTTTGAACAATTGGCAGACAATATTCAAAGGCCATCCGCCACGGTATTTTCGCCGGGCTGTCTTTTTGGCGTGACCGAACCGCTGTTCCAAGATACGGCTGTGGGCGATTATCGGCTTTTGCCATGTTCTCCACTGATAAATGCCGGGGACAACAATGTTTGGGCGAACCCGACGAACCCGACCGATTTTAATGGCGCCCCCCGCATCCAAGACGGCACCATCGACATCGGCCCCTACGAATCCCCCGCCCTCGAACAGGCCCACGCCGCGCTCACCACGCCCGCTTGTGGCCCTGTGCCCATTGGCAGCGTCTCTTTTCAGCTAAAAAACGGCTGCCCGCCCTACACGTTCAATTGGCAAAATGGTGCCTCCACCGGCACCGATACCGCCCTGCTTGCCCCCGGCAGCTACTTTTTCACCATCACCGACCATATCGGGAAGACGTACCTCGATACCGTCGCCATCAACGGCTCAAACCCGACCGTCTCAATTTTGGGCGATGAATATATCTGTGCGGGCGACCCCTCCGGGGTGCTCACCGCCACGGTAACCGGGGCCGCCGGGGCTGTCCAATTTGATTGGGACAACGGGGAAAGCACGCAATCCATTTCCAACCTCTCGGAAGGGGTTTATTCCATCAATATCATGGATGGCGCGGGATGCATTTCGATGGACACCGCAACCATTGAGGAGGCCGCAAAATCAGGTTTGAACTATTCCATCAACAACGCGACCGGGCAAAACAAGCCCGACGGCAGCATCGTGCTGAACCTGATTTCCGGATTGCCGCCTTTCAAATTCCTCTGGTCAAACGGCGACACGACCGGAAACCCCGGCGGCCTCCTGCCCGGCGAGTATGTTCTGTCGCTCACAAATGCCATCGGATGTCTCGATACGTTCCATTTTAAAGTCGATTTTATCGTAAAAATCATGGAAAAAGGCGGTGAAAAACCTGCTTTCGTCCAGCCAAACCCAGCCCGCGATTGGGCAGAAATCATCTGGGGCGATTTTGACGAATGGCACTTGTTCAACAATATGGGCCAATTGGCGATGGCTCACCAACGGGGCCTTTCGGGCGGAAAAATCGACCTCACCGGGCTCCCGCCGGGCATTTACCGATATGTTTTTGTAAAAAAAGATGGCCGGGAAACGGTCGGGAAATTGGTGGTCGCTCGTTGATTTAACCTTTCTGTTTCAATGCCAATTTCGTCCCGTCAAAATCCGAGATCTCGAGGTAAAAAACCTTGAAACGTGCGTAGTCCTCGTTCGGGATGAACCGCTGTTTGAACCGCAAATCGCGGGATATTTTCAAAATGCCGCCCGGTTTTTTCTCGAACTTCAACGAATAATCGCCAAACTCGCTTTGCCGCAGGATGTCCTTCGGCACGTCCAAAAGCTGCCAGCCGTCGGGCAGCGTGACCTCGACCGTTTCGTGGACGGGCGCAAGTTCGAAAAGGTCGTTGAGGTCGAGGTCGTTGTACCTTTTTTCGGCGAAAAGTTCGCGGCGGGCGGGCATCGTGAGCGGCAGCGGCAGTGGGATGATGTGAAAATTGGACACTTTATCGACTTGGTTGAATGCCCGGAGCGACATTTTCGAGCGCAGCGGGGCGGCCAAATTTTCGAGGCTGTCGAAGTTCATTTTGTCAAAATTGAGGTTGTTCAAAACACCGCCGCCGAAATAATCGGCCAAAAATTTGAGCCGCTCGTCCGCTGTTTTCGGGTTCAAAATTTCGCGGAACTTTCCGGCCACGACGCCACGCATGACCGTTTCCGTTTCGAGCGAAATGGTGCGGTCGAGGCCCACTTTTGCTTTTGCGGTGATGTCGATCGTCGTTTTTTCGGGGTCCAAAATATCGTTGGGCAGCCGCCGGAGCGCGTTTTCGCCGGGGCGGATGACGAGGCCCCAGCCGCCGTTGTCCATTTCGGGCAGCACGTTTGCCGGGAAATAATCGGTCGTCAGGTCGAGGAAATGGAGCGATCTGTCCGCTGCCGATTCCCACGCGGCGATGGCGTGGTTGAAGACGTAGAGCGTCGGGCGCGGCATTTTTTCGGTAAAATTGTGCGTCGAGACCAGCGTGTGCCATGCCGGGATGCCCGCCTCGCGCAGCATCGCGACCATCAAAGTGGCCACGTCCTTGCAGTCGCCGATGCTGCCGGAGACCGTTTCTGCCGGTTTTTTGGGCGTGTAACTGCTGTTGAGGAACGGCACGAAGCTGTATTTCACGTCCTTCGTGATGAAGGTGTAGATCGCGTCCACCTTTTGTTGCTCGGTCATGCCAGGGCGGATCAGCGCTTTTGTTTTCGCCAAGACCTCATAATTTGGGGCTGTCCGGCGATATGTTTTTTGCAAATACCAATCCACCACGCTGCCCCAATCCTGCGCAGACGAGGCCATGAACCACGGGAAACGGTCGAGGTTTTCGGGCGATGCGCCCTCCGATTCGACCACTTTTGGGATGTTTTTCCATGAAAACTGATATTTTGTAAAACCGTCGCCCGGTTCCGTGACGATGGGTTTGCAGTCCAAACGGTTGCAGGCGAACTGCAAGACCGTGTCGCGAGGCACCAGCAAATCAATCGTTGCCGAGACCACCGGCACCCGGAACGGCAGCACGTCGAACATCAAAAACTCGCCCTCGATCTCGTCCGGCATCGGCGATTGGCTCGTGCCCTCCATCGTGATGATATCGCCCGCGACAAGGTTTTTGAACACCGCCACGCCGCCGTAACCAACCTCCGGGCTGCTCACCGAGCCGTTCGGTTTGAGCACTTTCGCCGACGTGATGTTGCCCATGATCCGAAAATCGCCCTCCGTCCACATCCGTGCGCCCTCGGCGGTCTGGATATGGATGACGAGCCGGTTGAGCGTCTCCATTTGCGCGTCGTCGTTGAGCCAGTTTTGGCTCGAAAAATGGCTGATGACCGAGTCCTCTTCTTTGTAAGTTTCGAGTTTTGAGTTTTGAGTTTCGAGTGCCGTCGCCCCACTCGAAACTCGAAACTCGA
>JANOQP010000492.1:0-2253 GCA_031414895.1 Saprospirales bacterium | reverse complement strand
CGGGAAAAAGGCCGCGCCCCAAAAAACGGCAAGCAACAAAAAACGGCGGCCCAACGGGCAGTTGGTGATTGTTTTCATATTGACGAATAATTTGATTTCCAGAAAAAAATATCAGTTGGTTATGCCCGTTAAAGGTCGTCGCGTTAGCCGGATTTCAAAGAAAAGTAACCCAATTACGTTACCCAAAAGGGTGAATTTTTGATAATGCCCAGTTTTTTAACCTTTCCGATGGATTCAGGGATTGAGCCGTGCCGTACATTGAGCCGTATTCACAAAGACCTTTTGAAAATGAACAACCCAGCCACCATCTCCCTCCCCATTTCGCAGCCCGACAACCTGCGCGTTGCGGCAACCCAAAACCCGCCTGTCCCGGTGCAGTCGGGGAAACCCGAAACTCGAAACCTTCAAAACGGCATGACGCTCGACGACCTCCGCAACGACCCCGATGCCGCCCTTCGGCTCATTTATCGAAATTGGCAGGGCGAGTTCATCGGCCTCGTCTCCAAATATAGCCGCCTCGACCGCGACCAATTGGCCGATATTTTTCAGGACGCGGCCATCATCCTCATCCAAAATGTGCGCTCCGGCAAGCTCGAGGTGCTGACCAGCAGCGTCAAGACCTACCTGTTCGGCATTGGCAAAAAACTCCTCCTGAAACGCCATGCCGCGCCCGTCCGCGAAGTCTTCCTCCCGGAAATCAACGACGCAGTTGCTAACGGCTTCGAGGTCCCCATCCATCAAGCCATGGAAACGGACGAAACCAGCCAGCAATTACGGTCGGCAATCGCCCAGATCGGCGACATCTGCCACCGCATCCTGACGCTCACTTTCTATGAAAGTTTGCGGAGCGCGGCCATCGCCGAGGTCATGGGCTATTCCGACGAGACTGTCGTGCGGGTCCAACGGCTTCGCTGTATGCGCAAATTGCGCGAACTGGTGAAAACCCGGATTTGACGGCCAACGGCGGACGGCCAACGGCCAGCCGTCCGCCGTGAGCCGTCCGCCATTTATTCACCTTTTCAATCAAAATTATGTCAGAAACACTTCACTCACTAATCCCGGAATACTTGCAAGAACAGCTTTCCGAGACCGATAAACAGGCCCTCCGACAACGTGCGGCCACCGACCCGGCCTTTTCTGCCGAGCTCGATTTTCAAAAAAAGGCGGCACAGGCCGTCCGTGATGCCGAATATTTGCGGCTCAAAAAAATGCTCCGCGACGAGGACGCGCTTTTGAAAAAATCAGAAAAACACGCCGGGGCCACCGGTCGCACCGTGCATCTGAACAGTTGGAAACGATATGCCGCTGCCGCTGCGATGATTGCTGTTTGTTTCAGCGGTTGGTGGCTTTTTGTGCGCGAAACGCCGCAAAAAATGTTCGCCGCCGCATTCACACCCTATGAAAATGTGCTTTCCGACGAGTACGGCGGCCCGACCGAGCGCGAGACCGTCAAGTTGATCAACGATGTCGAACAGGCATTTTTGGACTTGAAAGATAAAAAATACCCGCTCGCCGCCGCCAGTTTTGAACGCCTAGTGGGCACAAAAAACGACCCGCGCTTCAAGTTTTGGCAGGCGCAGGCCCTTGCCGCCGACGACAAGGCCGATGTTGCCATTCCCCTTTTGGAAAATTTTACCGCCGACCCGAAATCCACTTTTTATGGCGCCGCCCACTGGTATTTGGCACTCGCTTATTTGCAAGCGGGCGATGCGGCAAATGCCAAAAATTGGCTCGAAAAGTTGGTCGCCGACCCGCTCATTTTTGAACGAAAAAAAGAGGCTGCCGAACTTTTGGGGAAATTGAAATAGGGCAAAACGATGATGAACGATGGCGAGGTTTTAAACTTCGCAATCGTTGAGCCGATAAAACAACTTTTAAAAAAACGGGCCAATACGTTGAAAATCAATGTATTGGCCCGTTGCTTTGCCGCCCAATCTGCAATCCACCATCAAAATGATCCTCCTTCCCGGCCAGCCGCTGCCCGTTCCGTTCCCGCCCGGCTGTATGTTCCTGATCGATAAACCGCTCGATTGGACCAGCTTCGATGTCGTCAACCGCATCCGCTACCCGCTCTCCAAAATGCTCGGCATCAAAAAGATAAAGGTCGGCCACGCCGGCACCCTCGACCCGCTCGCGACGGGGCTGTTGGTGCTTTGCTACGGCAGTTTCACCAAAAAAATAGAGGAATTTCAGGCCGAGACAAAGGAATACACAGGCACCATCCGCCTCGGCGCGACCACGCCCAGCTTCGAC
>JANOQP010000491.1:0-3514 GCA_031414895.1 Saprospirales bacterium | reverse complement strand
TCCTTTGTTTTTGAACACCCTATCATTACAGGATGACAGCTACCGGGGCTTGAGATTGGTGCTTTTCCAACCCATGATTTCCCATAAAAAGGAAAAATGTAAAACCCGGCACAACCCGTTGATAATCAAAGAGTTGCCTTGCCCGGACTTTACATTTTTCAAAAAAAGCGTCGATTGCTTATTGTGCAACCTCCTCGCCCAACAGACTGTGGTAAAACTCTAGATAGGTGGGCAAAAAATCAGCATCCGGCTGGACGGGCAGCACAGGTTTGTCCTGCGCGACCGACAGATAATCAACGGTGGTATCGACCGATTCGCTGCCGATCATGATGGCATCGGAGAACTTGCAGGCCGCGCGGTTGACATCGATGCCGTCGCCGTCGCGGAAAACCTCGAGCTCTTCGGGGTCGAGGTTGTTGATGTTCGCCTTCTCAAAAAAGCGGGCCACGCCGTTCTTGTCGAAAACCGGGTCGCCATAAACGCTGTAAATGATCTTGGAATTGGCAAAAAGCGGCTCCGTTTTGTAGACCGTCCGCAAATAGAACGGGATCAGGCTCGTCATCCAACCGTGGACGTGGATGAAATCCGGCGGCCAGCCGAACTTTTTGACCGTTTCGATGATCCCTTTCGAGAAAAAGATCATCCGGTCGGGGTTGTCGTCAAAAGGCTGTCCGTCGGCATCCTCAAACACGCTCTTCCTTTTGAAAAAATCGTCGTTGTCGAGGAAATAGACCTGCAACCGCGAGTTTGGCATCGAAGCCACTTTGATGATGAGGGGGTAATCGTCGTCGTCCACGATAATGTTCATCCCGGAAAGCCGGACGACTTCGTGCAGGCGGTGCCTGCGTTCGTTGATGGTTCCGTAGCGCGGCATCAAAAGCCGGATCTCGAGGCCCTGGTCGAACATGTACTTTGGCATCTGATAAACCAGCCCGGCGATCTCCGAAAGGGCTGTGTACGGTTCCATCTCCTGCGTTACAATGAGCAAACGTTTTTTGTCCATCTTCTTCTTCTGTTTTTTAAAAGCACAACAAATCGGGGGCAAAAGTACGGCTATGTTTTGGGGATTTTCGCGTGTTTATCAATAAACATTGCGATTTTTTCGTCAAAAAAGGGTTTAAAAGGCGGTTTTATTGAAAATAAAAATTGTTTTTTCTGCGGATTTTTTTTAAGGGAAATGGGTTTTTGGGGCGCGGTCGATGCCCCGATTTTTCGCCAACCTTCGTAGGTTTGCGCCCCGGTGGCGCGAAAATTTTGTTTCCGCGCCCCTGAATTTTCAACCACCAAACCACAATTCAAAAATATGTCTGTCCAAACCGGCGAAAAAGCCCCCCAATTCACCCTCGTCGCGAGCGACAAATCGAAAGTGTCGCTCTCTGATTTTAAGGGAAAAAACGTCGTCCTTTTGTTCTTCCCGATGGCCTTCACGGGCGTTTGCACGAAAGAGCTGTGCGCGACCCGCGACGATATCGGCCGCTATGAAAAAACGAACGCCCAGGTCTTGGGCATCTCGGTGGACTCGCCTTTCACGCTGGCGAAGTTCAAAGAGGAAAACGGGCTCAATTTCCCGCTCCTCTCGGATTTCAACAAAGTGGCGAGCAAGAAATTCGGCGCGTTTTACACCGAATTTGTCCTCGGCCTGAAAGGTGTCTCGAAACGCGCGGCATTCGTCATCGACGGAAAAGGGGTCGTCAAATATGCCGAGGTCCTGGAAAATGCGGGCGATATGCCCAATTTTGGGGCCGTGCAAAAGGCCCTTTCCGAAATTTGAACCATAAAAAACCTGAACAGATGACACGGCCAATTTGGGAAGAAGAAAGCGACGTACTTGTTGAGGAGGATATCGGCTCCGGCGGCCCGGCCTATCTTATTGTCCACAACGACCAGCACAATACATTTGAGTGGGTGATCCAATGTTTCGTGGAAGTCCTCGCCCATGAGAGCGAACAGGCCGAGCAACTGGCCTATATCATCCATTTCAAGGGAAAGGCGACGGTCAAAACGGCGGCGTTCTCGGTGCTGCGACCCTTGAAGACCGCGCTTTGCGACCGGGGGCTGGCGGCGGTCATAGAGGGGGATGATGAGGATTGAGGTTGCTATAATAACGACTTGATGCTGAAAGCTGTCCACTAAAGCGTTTTTTAAAGAACCTGATGGCCTACCTTTGTCAAAAATTGATGCACATGGAAGCCAGAGCAATTCTTCAAAAAACGGTTGACCCGATTTCCGGGGCTGTTTCGGCCAAGCCTGTACGTACGCGCACCGACATTTCATGGAAGGATTTTCAGCGTCGGTACCTGCGTCGTGAAGATGGCTTTAAATACGAATGGCTCAACGGCACCATTGAGAAAACGGTCAAAACGATGGACAACTCCCAGTTTTTTATCCTCAACAACCTACTTGATTTCTTTTTCAAGTTGAAATTTCAAAAAATGGCCTCTGGGCAATTGGTCCCCGAAGGCGATATTTTTTTCCTGAAAAACCATCGGCGACCCGATTTCGCTTGGCTCTCGCTCGAACAGATCGGGCGGACGACAAAGGGCGAAAACCAGGTCCCAAGGTTTGTCATCGAGGTTATTTCCAGCAACGATATGTTGAACAAGGCGGTCAAGAAAATGGAAGATTACCGGGCTGCGGGCGTGGAGGTTGTTTGGCATATTTTCCCGCAATTTCATCAGGTACATGTTTATTCCGTACCAGATCTGCGAAAGATGACGGTCTGTAAAAACGATGATTTGTGCTCGGCGGGGCCAGCATTGCCCGCTTTTGAGTTGCCGTGCAGCGAGGTTTTCAGGAAACCATCCTGAAATGTTGAAAAAACAGTCCATACTTCCATATACTCGACGCGGTCGTCCTTAAAAAAGGGGTGTCCAGCAAGAACGTCCGCCAATGGGTAATTGGCCTATATCATCCATTTCAAGGGAAAGGCGACGGTCAAAACGGCGGCGTTCTCGGTGCTGCGACCCTTGAAGACCGCGCTTTGCGACCGGGGGCTGGCGGCGGTCATAGAGGGGGAGGATGATGGGGATTGAGGGATGGGTGCGCTTATTGGATTGAATTCGGGGCTACTCCGTAAATATATGGTGCGTGAGTTTCCCGAAAATAATTTGTCAAAATTTGACATTTGCCAATTTTTTTCTTGAAAAATTTACAAATGGAGAAAGTAATTTTTACATTTGAGCTTCATTGCAATAAGTTCATTTCTTGTTTTTTTTAAATTCCAAATTATGACCGCTCTCCGCTCTCCGCTCTCCGCTCTCCGCTCTCCGCTCTCCGCTCTCCGCTCTCCGCTCGTAGTAGTATTTTTTCTGTTTAATTTTTACGGCATGTTTGCCCAATCGGGCTTCATTGAATATTTAGGCACAAACCCAACCTTGTCCACTGCGGAGTACACAATCAAGAATCAATTGATTCAATCGGATTCCTTTATTGATGCATCTTGGGTCTGCAAAGTGAACCCAATCCTTAATTATTTGGTCGGAAATACTGTTGAGGTTCAATTGCCAGATTGGAC
>JANOQP010000490.1:0-3584 GCA_031414895.1 Saprospirales bacterium | reverse complement strand
ATTCAAGCCGGGGCGGGAAGCGAAATTCAGGAATATCCCATTAAGCCAATGAATGATTATCAGAAATGGGCAAGGGCAAATTCAACCGAAATCCACAACCATGTTTCAATGAGGCATACACAAAGGTTGATAGAACGTTTCAAGAACATCCAATACGGAATGTCTGTCGCTGATGTCTCGCCGGAACATGGACAAAGAAAGCGCGGGGATGCCACGACGATAAGTGGTATTGCCTTTTCGCAAAACAATATGCGACCTTATCCAAACAGACCGGCACCAACTGTTGCCGCGAGTTTTCAGAGCAATTTTATCCATCCTTACCTAAACAGGAATTTTACGGCAAGAGAAGGTGCGCGACTGCAATCCTTCCCGGACGACTATATTTTTAAAGGGAAAAGAACAACCATGTCTTGGGAAAAAAACCTTTCCCAATATCAACAGATTGGCAATGCGGTGCCGCCGCTTTTGGCAAAAGCAATTGGCGACAGGATCAAGTGGTATTTTGAGAACACCGAAAAACAGGAGATACAACCTTTCATTGAAGATAAACAACTCGCTTTGGAGCTTGTATAAAACCAACCTATCATGTCCATCAATTTCAAAGACCCCTTCACCATTTTCTTGCTGATCATTGCGCTCATCATCTTGTTGACGCGGATAGTCCCGATGTTTTTTTCCATTGCGTCGAGCCTGTTTTGGATCATCGTTTTTGCGGGCATTTGCCTCTATGTCTATCCGCCAACGCGGGGGATCATCGAGGGTGTTTTTCGCAAGATCTTCAAATAAACCGTTCATCAATTCATACAAATTTCAATAAAAATGGCAAACGAAATTCAACCGATCAACCCAAAAGGTTTTTGGCAACGCCCGGAAGGGGTCGCCGGGATGATATTTGGCGCGGGATTGCTGGTCGGCGGCGGCTGGCTTTTGACCAAGATCCTCCCAACCTTGGTCAGCATTGCGAACAACACCCTTCAATTGGGCCTTGCACTGACTGGCCTTGCGGCACTTGTTTATGTCGTCCTCGACCCGAAAATGCGCAACCTCATTTGGTACATTTACAAAAGCATCATGCGCTGGATCACGGGCATTTTTGTGCAAATCGACCCGATTGGCGTTTTGAAAAGCTATGTGGACGATCTCAAAAGCAATTTGTCCAAAATGAATGTCCAAATCGGCAAATTGCGCGGGCAAATGTCCCATTTGAAGACCATCATGGACCAAAACGCGAAGGACATTGCGAACAACCTCAAACTTGCAACGGCCGCCCGCGACAGCAATATGCAGGCGCAAATGGTGCTCAAAGCCCGCAAGGCGGGCCGCCTCCAAGACTCGAACATGAAATACGAGGACCTTTATAAAAGGATGGAGATTCTTTATCGAGTCCTCTCGAAAATGTACGAAAACTCGGAGGTCATGCTCGAAGATATTGGCGACCAAGTGCAGGTGAAAGAGCAGGAGCGCAAGGCCATCCGCGCCAGCCACTCGGCCATGCAATCGGCGATGAACATCATTTCGGGCAATTCCGACAAGCGTTACATGTTCGATATGGCGCTCGAAGCGGTGGCCGACGATGTGTCGCAAAAAGTGGGCGAAATGGAGCGTTTCATGGACATGTCCACCAAGTTCATGGATTCCATCGACCTGCAAAACGGCGTTTTCGAACAAGATGGCCTCGACCTGCTCGAAAAATGGGAGAACGAGGGCGTTTCGACCATCCTCGGCGGCGACAAAGCGAAGATCCTTGCACAGGGCCATTCGTCGCAAGTCCTCGACCTCAACGCGCCGATGCCAAAAGCACAGCGCGTCGGAAACCAGTACGACACTTTTTTTGAATGATAAATGATGAATGATGAACGATGAATTTAGGATAATTCAGCGTTCATCATTCTGAATTCATCATTCTAAATTCATCATTTATCATTCAAAAAATGGCACGTTTAACCACTTTTTCAAAATTCCTCATCACCCTGCTCATCGTCGGGGCGGCTTATTTCGGGTTCCGTTATTTCGTGAACAACACCGAGACCGGTCAAAAAATGAAACAAGAAGGCGCCGAATCCGCCTCGAAACCCGGCGGCGGCGGCCTTTTTGGCAGCGGCGGCTCGTCGGCAACGTCCGATAAGAACGCGATCAAGGTCGGTGTTGTCACCTGGGGCGGATATGCGGGCGGCCAATATTGGAACGAAGGTTTCGCGCCAAACGCCAACAGCAAGTTCAAGCGCGACTATGGTTTCAATGTCGATTTTAAGGTCCTCGACGATTTTGAGGCCAGCCGAAATGCGTTCAAAAGCGACGAGGTCAACCTCCTTTGGGCCACCATCGATGCCTTCCCGACCGAGGCCGGCGCACTTGCCGACTACGATCCGGTGGTCGTTTTTCAATCGGACTGGTCGCGCGGCGGCGATGCGATCGTCGTGAGGCGCGGGCTTTCAAAGGCCGAGGATCTGCGCGGCAAAAAGATCGCGGTGGCCGAACTGACCCCTTCGCACTCGTTTTTGCTCTGGTTTTTGGAGGCAGGTGGCCTCAAAATGAGCGATGTTGAGATCGTCAAACAGGCCTCGGCAATCGACGCGGCGGCCGCATTTAAAAGCCAAGCGGTCGATGCGGCGGTTGTCTGGTCGCCGGACGATGCGCTCTGCGTGCAGGCCGTCCCCGGCGCGCGGGTTTTGCAAAGCACGCGCTCGGCCACGAACATCATCGCCGACGTGTTCATCGCGAAGCGGAAATGGGCCGACGCGAACCGCGAAAAGCTCCAACAACTTTACGAAGGCTGGATGAAAGGCGCGGCGGAGATCAACAATTCGCCCGCTGCGAAGACCCGCGCTGCCGATATTTTGGCCGCGCAGTTCAATATTTCGCAGGCCGACGCGAAACAATCCATCGACAACGTGCGCCTCACGACGCATGGCGACAACCTGAATTTTTTCGGCCTCAACCCGCTTTTCAAAGGCATCAATGGCGAGGCCCTTTTCACCCGGATGACCAATGTTTATCGCGGATTGGGCTATATTGAGGGAAAAGTGCCCAATTATCGCATCATTTCCTATCCGGATGCCGTCAAAGCGACCACTGCGCTCAATGGCCCGCAGCACAACGCCGAGGGTCAAAAAGGCTTCGACGTGGCCACCGCGTCCGAGCGGACGAAAGAGGCCGTCGCCACGAAGCGCGTCTCGATCACCTATCCGACGGGTCAATTTCGGTTGGATGAAAACGCAAAATATATCGTCGATAAAGAAATGGTGGACCTCGCCAAAGCCTTCGCGGGCGCGCGGATCCGCGTCGAGGGCAATACCGACAATGTCGGAAATGCCGCGTCCAACAAGGCACTTTCGCAAAAACGCGCCCAATCGGTCGTCGATTATCTGGTCAGCCAGCACGGGATGCAGCGCAACCGGTTCATCGTCGTCGGTAACGGCCCGGACAGCCCGGTCGAATCAAACGACACGGAATCGGGCAAGTCGAAGAACCGCCGGACGGATTTTGAGCTGGTCGAGGATTGATTTTTTGTAAATTCACCAGAATATATAGGCGCGGCAAACCGGATTTTTCGGCTTGCCGCGCTTTTGGTTTTATATAAATCG
>JANOQP010000489.1:0-3009 GCA_031414895.1 Saprospirales bacterium | reverse complement strand
GCTGGGCCGTGTCGCGAAACTGGTCGCAAATCGAGTCCTTCGCCAGCAACGATATATAATGACTGTTCGTGAAAAACTCCGACGAGCCGGCCGCGTCCACCGCCAAAGTTTGACGGACATCCATGTATTGCGCCCAATTTACCTGTCGGACACCCTCGTAAAACTGCTGCTCGTTTCGCGCCTCGAACCTGAAAACGGGCAACAAAATCCTGACCGCAGTCCGCAATTCGTAATTTGCGCGGTACAAAAGTTTGGTCTTGCCCTCAAACCTGACGGCGCGTTTTAACGGCTCGATATTTTCCGCGCCCAGCTCGCGCAGTTCCCCGGCCAGCACTTCTTCCAGGCCGGCCTGCGTTTTCGCGATGAATTGTTGATTTGCCTCCATGCCGCAAAAGTGGCTAGACTTGGGGATTTTTTCACCATATAGGCACATAGGCACCTAGTTTTCTTTTTTTCAAAAATGATTGTACCTATGTGCCTATATGATCATATTTATCGTGCAAATTCCTTTTTTAAAATGAAATACACCAGCACCGACCACCTCAAATTCCTGCTTTTTGAGGTGCACGATTTGCCAAAATTGCTCCCGTTCTCCCGTTTTTCGCACCTCGACCAGTCCGCGCTCGAACTCATGCTCGACAGCGCAAAAGACTGGGCTGACCGCGAATTGCACCCTTTTTTCCGGGAAATGGACGAGAAGCAGGTTCATTTTGTGCCTTTTGCCGATGGCCGGGCGGGCGGCGAGGTCATTTCGCACCCGCAGATCAGGACCGTTTTGCTCGGTGCGGGCGAGGCCGGTTGGATCAGTTGTTCCGCCGATTTCGACGACGGCGGGATGCAGCTCCCGGAAACGATGTTTGCTTCCATCCAGCATATTTTTCAGGCCGCCAACAACGGTGCACAAGGCTATATCGCCCTCACTTCCGGCTCGACGCGGCTCATCACGGCCTTCGGCAGCGCGGAATTGAAGGCACGTTTTGTCCCCAAAATGTTCGCTGGCGAATGGCAGGGCACGATGGCCCTGACCGAGCCGCAGGCGGGCAGTTCGCTCTCCGATATCACGACGACGGCCAGCCCATCGGACGACTGTTTTTATAAAATAAAGGGCCAAAAAATATTCATCAGCGGCGGCGACCATCAGGGCGCGGACAATTTTGTGCACCTCACTTTGGCGCGGATCGACGGCGCACCGGCCGGGACACGGGGCATTTCGCTGTTCGCAATCCCAAAATTCCGGGAGGAAAATGGCGGATTTCACCCAAACGATGTCATCACGGCGGGCGATTTCCAGAAGCTCGGACAGCGCGGCTATTCGACCGTCCACCTCGTTTTTGGGGAAAACGATGACTGTCGGGGTTGGCTCGTCGGCGAACCGCACCGGGGCCTCCATTATATGTTCCAAATGATGAACGAGGCGCGGACGGGTGTCGGCATGACGGCGGCCTCGGTCGCACAGGCGGCCTATTTTTCCTCCTTGCAATATGCCCGTGAGCGTCCGCAGGGCCGTCCGGCGGGCAACAAGGACCTCCTGGCACCGCCCGTCCCGATCATCCAGCACGCCGATGTCCGGCGGATGCTCCTGACCCAAAAGTGCATCGCCGAGGGCGCAATCTCGCTCGGCGTCGAGTGCGGGATCTTGGCAGACCTCGCGCATGTTTCGGAGGGCGAGGCGAAAAAAGAGGCGTTTTATTTGCTGGAAATCCTGACCCCAATCTTGAAAACCTACGGCGCCGAACAGGGCGCACGGGCCACCGCGCTGGCCATCCAAACGCTCGGCGGCTACGGTTTCACGGTCGATTTTCCGCAGGCGCAATTTTACCGCGACATACGGATCATGTCCATTTACGAGGGCACGACCGGCATCCAGAGCCTCGACCTTTTGGGCCGAAAAATGACGATGGACAACGGCGCGGCCTACAAAATTTTGCTCCGCGAAATATTGTCGACCGCCGATAAAGCATTGGCAATCAATGATTTGGAAACACAGGCCGAGGCCTTAAAAAAAGAAATTGCCCGACTAAATTCGGTTGTCGAGCACCTTTCAAAGATCATGGCGGGCGGCAACCTGGACGCTTTTTTGTCGGACGCGACGGTTTTCATGGAACAAATTTCGCTCGTCACGATTGGTTGGCAATGGCTCAAAATGGCCACCCGCGCCGCCGGGCCCGATGGCCGTTTTTCCCCGGATTTTTACGCTGGGAAAAAAGCGGCGATGCAATTTTTCTTTCAATACGAACTGCCCCACGCGGCGGCATTCGCCCGGACGATCTTGGAGAACCGGGATTTTTTGACAGTGAATTTGGAGGAAGGGTGGCTGGATTGAATGGAAAAATCCAAGTTCAAAATCACGCTGCGGCGACTAAATCACCTTTTAGTTCCACAAAAAAAGGCAAAAGCGGTTCGCCCACTTTTGCCTTTTCCCTTTCAAATTTTTTGCCCTAAAAAATCATTTCAGTTTCAACCGCGCCCCGATTTTTAGGTCAACCTTCGGGTTGAGCGAGAGGATGTATTTGGTGGTCATGCCGTATTGGAGGGCGATGTCCTCCAAACTTTCGCCCCGCTGGACGGTGTGGAAACTGGGCGTCTTCGCAACGGCAGCTGGTTGGCCGACCGGTTTTGTCGGTTTGTCGGCGGGTTTTTTGCCCGGTTTGCCGGGGTCTGCGGCGACTTTTGAGCCTTCAATGCGGACGTTGCTTTTTTCCAAAACGCTGTACGGCTGGTAGAGCTTCATGTCCTGCCCGATGACGATGCCGCCCCACGGGCTGTTGTTCCAGATTTTTAGGCTCTCCAAATCGACGCTGTAATTTTGGCTGATGCTTTCGAGCGTCTCGCCGGAAACGGGGCGATATTTGGTCATCAAATATTTGTTGTTGAAAACCAGATTGCCGCCCGAATTGCCAAAAACAATGGGCGCATCGGTCAAATATTGCCGCCCGCCGCGCCCGTTCATGAACTTCAAAAAGACGGGCAAGACGCGCGACGGCAAGATCAGATAATGGCCCTCTTTTG
>JANOQP010000488.1:0-8084 GCA_031414895.1 Saprospirales bacterium | reverse complement strand
GCATGGAACAACCCCGTCGGCGGCGATGGCGAACTGCAGGGCATCGACCTGTACTCGGTCATTTTGCACGAGATCGGCCACGCGATCGGCATAAAACACGAGGACGTGAAGCACGATGTCGATGTCATGCACGCCGAATATGTGGGCCGAAAGACTAAACTGACCTTCCGCGACATCGATGCCGCGCTGAAATACAACCGGCCCCGGCTCGACCAGTTCGCGTTCGCACAACCGGGGGCGGTGCTGGTCCCGCTCGGCGATTATGTCTATTTGATCGCAAAAAAGGACGAAAAACGCGACGACGGGCATATTGGCTGGACGGTCTTGCGGAGCAGGAGCCTGCGGGTCTGGGCGCATTTCGAGGATTTCGAGACGGGCCACGATGGTCGGATCTTCGCCAACCGGTTTGGCCACGACAAATTGGTGATCGGCCTCCTGACCAATGCCGCCAGCCCGGAACTGCACGTCGAGACGCGCCCGCTCCAATGGCAGGTGCCGATGGTCTTCCCGCCCGCCGAAAGGCCGGCGAACGGGACGGTCATCTCGAAAAAACCATCGGCCACCGCGCCCACAAATGCCGCCCCAAGCAGTCTTTACACCAACCGTGTGGGCCTTTTGGACGGGCCTATCAACTATTGCGGCCAGTCCGTTTGGGCCACCGCCGACCGCAACGGGCTGCATTACCACTCGGCCTCGATGTCGATGTCGAAGGCGGACATCGAGAAAAAATCGCCCGGCAACGCACCCGGCAATTTTGCCCCGACGCACCTGACGGTCGGGCGAATCCGGGACGAGTCTTTGTTTATATTTTGGCGGGAGGCCAATGCGGATTCAGGCCGCCCGGCCATCCGGTTCACCCGCGACGCGACTCCGGGGCGGTTTGTCCCCGACGAAAAAGCGGGCCTCGTCGGCACGGTCCCCGGTGCGCACCCGGACGGCGATTTTGGGGAAATAGCGGTCAATGACCACTTTTTTATCAGTTTTTTGGTAAAAAATATGCTCCACACGGTCGTCCTAAAATATGACAGGACAAAAAAAACGCGCCTCAAAGCCGTGCCGGAAATGAACATGAAGACCCAATTGCACCCGACCGCAGTGGCCATGGGCAGCGAAACGCTCGTCCGCTCATTTTACCACCAAGGCCGCCTTTTTACCGCCCTGACGAACAAAGAGACCCTCCACTTTGTGGAACACTGACACCCATTTGCCGGCTCCATAAAATCCTCGTACAGCCCCGCAATTTGGCGGGGCTGTATTTATAGAACACGCTTTTTTCACCTTAAACAGACCAAAAAATGGCAAACTATAAACAAAAGCTCGCCACGGAAATCGACCCGAACGAACGCGAACTCGATGTCCTCCGGCTGATGGTGTTGGGCATGGACCAGTTTTCGATTGCCCGCCAGTTGCGGATCAGCCCCGAAACCTGCAAGTCGCGCCTCAAAAAACTAAAGTCAAAACTGGACGCGCCCAACGTCCCGGCAGCGGTCTATAAGGCCGTCAAGGGCCATTGGCTCGACTAGGACCATGCGAATTTAATCAGTGGAAAATCGTGGGCCAGCTCGTTCCGAAAGGGGATGGGTTGGCTTTTTTTTGGGAATTTAGGGGCAAGAAAAACGCCATGCCCTGCCTACCAAACAATTGGTAATTTGATGTAAAATGAATATATTTCAAAAGAAAAAATGTGGTTGAGGCTCAATTTTTGTTGGCAACAATGTTAAAAACGAAATACATTTGAGCCGGAAACAAACCGTTTGGATCCGAGACCAATGAAATCCCAGTCATCGCGCCCGCTTCTTGTTTTATAAGCAATTTTCGTCCGAAAAAAACGGACACGTACGACCCCGAGGCGTTATTGTTTCAGAAAATTTACACATTTTGCCGTCTCAACGACGGAGTGTCAAGGGTAGGCTAGCCTCGTCGAGGGTAGCTTTGCCCCCCAATATCAAGCCGTATTTTGCCATTTAACACATTGAATGCAGTGAAAAAATTTACACGAAACCTCCTTTTTGGGTGCCTCTTTTTGGCCACTTCGGCCTTGTCGGCACAGGACATCCACTTTTCGCAGTTCGGCAACTCGCCGCTGAACTTGAGCCCCGGCCTCAATGGCGTTTTCGGCTGCGATATGCGGTTCACGGCCAATTATCGAAACCAATGGCGGTCGGTCCGGGTGCCCTATTCGACCTTCGGGGCGAGCGTCGAGAACAAATTTTACACAAAAAAAGGCGTGTATGACCGCTATTTCACTGGCGGCTTACTGATCGACTATGACCGTCAGGGGCTTTTGGCACTGTCGAGCTATATCGTCGGGCTGAACGGCTCGTTCACGCTCCCTGTCAATGCGAACAATTTTTTGACCGCCGGCCTCGCGGGCAGCTACAACGGGCGCAAGTTCGATTCGAACAAGATCCAGGTGGACAACCAATGGACGGAAAAATACTATTCGAGCAGCCTCCCTTTTGGCGAGGACATCGACAACCGCAGCACCGATTTCGTCGATCTCGGCGCGGGCGCAAACTGGCGCTGGAACAATGCCAGCCGCCGTGCGAAACTCGACGTTGGCGCGGGCCTCCACCATATCAACCGCCCGAAACAGAGTTTTTGGGACAACGACGACGTGCGCCTAAACCGTCGTTTGTCGCTCTATGCGCTCGGTTCGTTCAGCATCTCGCCGCGCCTCGACCTCGCCCCGCAGTTGAGTTTCCAAAAACAGGGGACCTACCGGGAGTTCGTGCCGAGCCTGTTGGCGCGTTTTTACCTCAACCCGAACGTTTATCAGCCGGTCGCATTTGGCTTCGGTGTCGCCGCCCGGACGGGCTACCGCGATGCGATCATCCCGCAGATCGAACTTTTGCTCGGCACCTGGCAGTTTGGTTTTTCGTACGATATGAACACCTCGAAATTCAAGAACGCGACCGACGGGCGGGGCGGCCCGGAGTTTTCGGCGGTCTATCGGCTCTGCAAAGTGAAGCCGCTTCCGATGTTCAAAATCTGTCCAATCATCTAAAAAGTTTCGAGCTTCGGGCAGGAAAACCCGAAACCCAAAACTTTTTTTCCTTTGTCAAGATATGAAAAACATAATCCAACCAATCCTTGTATTCTTTTTAGTGAACAATTTGGCCCTCGGCCAAACCTCGGCTGCGTTTGAAAAAGCGGCGGACAATTACCTCGGCGCGGGCAACTATTACGGCGCGATGGTCACCTATGCCAAATTGTTGGCCATCGACCGTTCGGATGCCAAGGGCTGGTCGGGCTATGCCGAGGCAGCTTATTTGCAGGGCGCGTTCGAGGAATCGGAGGCGGCCTACCAGCGCATTTTTGATGGAAGAACGAAGATCAAAAGCCCCCTCGCCACCTATTGGCTTGCCGGTGCGAAACAGGTGCAGGGCAGGTACCGGGAGGCCTCGGAGCTTTATGCGCAGTTCATCGCCGCGCCGGGGACGGCAGATCCGGGCTATCTCGGCTTGGCAAAAGAGGCCATGACGCGCTGCGACTATGCCGAAAAGCACCAGGGCCAGATCGATATGGACGTGGCGATCACAAAACTGCCGGAGCCGATCAATTCGCCGGAGGGCGAGTACAGCCCGACGCTCGTGGGCGATATGCTCTATTTTGCGAGCAACCGCGAGGAATGGGAAGGCGACAAACACTACCCGAAACGGGCAATCTATAAGGTTTTTTCGGGCAAAATGTCCGATAACGGCTCCGAGATCTCCAAAACGGATTTCAACGAAACCGACCTCCACACGGCCAATGGCGCTTTTTCGACCGATGGGCACTGGATGTATTATTCGGTCGGTTCCTACAAAACGGACGCGATCATCGAGAGCAAGATTTGGCGGCGAGAAAAACTTTTCGACGGCACTTGGGGCAACCCAACCATGCTGCCCGAACCGATCAACTCGCCCATCGGCCACACGACCACCGAGCCGAACTTTGGGGTCGATGCCACCGGGAACGACGTGCTTTTTTTCGCCTCCAACCGCGAGGGCGGCACGGGCGGAATGGATATTTACAAAGTGACCGTCGCAAAGGACGGGACTTACACGATACCCGAAAACCTGATCGGCATCAACACCATCGGCGACGAGATCACGCCCAACTGGCACCGCAAAACGAACACCTTATATTATAGCTCGAACGGCCGCCCGACGCTCGGTGGTTATGATATTTTCAAATCAGAGGCGAAAAACGGGACTTGGGGCGCATCCGTCCACTTGACACCGCCGACCAATTCGCACTACAACGACGCCTATTATTCCATTTTGCCGGACGAGAGCGGCGCGCTTTTTGCCTCCAACCGCCGCGAGGCAACGAAGCAGATCGAGGCCCTCACGGTCTGTTGCTACGATATTTTCAAAGTGGAATTTTTGGGCATCGACCTCGTCGCCATCACTTTTCACAACGTGACAAAGGACAGCCTCCGGCAAACGACCATTCGGCTCGTCGAACTGGTGGACGGCAAAAAACCGGGCGATGAAATCAAGCTCGACGTGGCAGGCAGCTTTGCGCATTTCCCCATCGAACGGGAAAAATACTACATGCTCATCGCGACCAAACCGGACTTCACGAGCGACACCAATTTTTTCAACACCGTCAAACTGCCGCGCACGCAACGCTCGCTGAAAGAGGAGCTTTTCCTCCAACCGGCCCAGATCGACCTGATGGCCTATTGTTTCAACCAAAAAACGGGCCTCGCTTTGGAGGGCACGACGATGCGCTTCGAGGAGATCATCGGCGGCGCCCGTTCGGAAACAAACACCAACGAAAAGGGGAACAGCTATTTCTATCCGCTCGATTTTGGGCGGAAATACCGGCTCATCGTCACCAAGTTCGGGTTCATCGGCGACACGGTGGAGGTCAGCACACAGGGCTACGACCGCCTCCAAACCGTCCACCTGTCGGAAAAACTCTACCTCCGCCCGGCGCTCACGGAATACCTCCCGCTCGCCGTCTTTTTTGACAACGACGAGCCCGACAAGGACGTGAACCGCCCGACGACGACGACTTCCTATGGGCAGAGCTACGACCGTTACCACGACCCGCGCAAGCCCGTTTTTGTTGCGACATGGAACAAGGCAAACCCGGCCATGAACCAGGCCCAGTACCTCGGCCAGATGACGATGGAACAGTTTTTTGAGGACCGGGTGAAAGCTGGGTTCAACAAGCTCCAGCTTTTGAGCGCGGCCCTGAAAGAACGGCTCGATGCGGGCGAATATGTCCAATTGACCCTTCAAGGCTACGCCAGCCCGCGCGCCCAAAACCAGTACAACACCAACCTGACGGGCCGCCGCGTCTGGAGCCTGAAAAACCATTTTTCGGTCTGGAACAACGGGGCTTTGGCGGCCTACATCGAGAACCAAAAACTCACTTTTACAGAGGTGACCAACGGCGAGGAACAATCGCCAAAGGACATCATCGACCTGATCTCGGACGAAACAAACTCTATTTACAGCATCAGGGCCTCTTTTGAGCGTCGCGTCGAGATTATCGAGGTGAACGTGAGCCAGCAGCCGATGCAACAGAACGGAAAATAAATACAAATTCAAAACCAGACCCAAAATCAAAAGCCGCTCTAAAAAGGGGAACTTGATTTTTAGGGAGCGGCTTTGTGAACTTGAACTTGATCTTGAACTTGACCTTGAATTTTTTCTCATCCCGCTCATGAACGCTAATCCTTTAATAATCGATAAAATGACGACGCAGATCGCGAAGACCATTTTGCTCCCCGCTGCTTTTTTCTGCTTTTTTGCCGCCCCAATTTTTGGGCAATCCATCAAGGCTTTTGAACGCGCGGCGAACAAATCGGCGGAGAACAGGGACTATTACTCCGCCCTAAAATACCTCGAAAACGCCCTGACCATTGACAGTTCGCGCAACGACCTGCTCGTGCGCCATGCCGAGTATTCGCAGCTTTTTGGCGCGCCCGCACTGGCCGTCGAAAGTTACGAAAAGGTGTTGCGCAACAACCAGTCCGGGCAGTTCAACATGGCCTATCGAGGATTGGCCGAGGCCGAAAAGAGCCTCGGAAAATACAATGACGCGGTGCGCCATTTTCAGGCTTTTTTGGACAAAAACCCGACCGCGCCCGTTGCCGATTTCGACGCGGCCAACCAAGCGATACTCGATTGCGATTGGGCGGTCTCGATGTTCGGCAGTCCCGACCCGTCGGTTTTGATTGAACGGCTGAATGAGGGCGTGAACACGCCGCTATCCGATTTTGCCCCGGTGAAAAAAGGCGACACGCTTTTTTATTCGAGCTTCCAGCAACTCGATTGGAAGGACAAAAACTACCCGCCGCGCCCCATCGTCAAGATGATGCAGGCCGTCGGGGAGGCGGCCCCGGTCGAGACCTCCTTCAACGACCTGGCGCGGCACACGGCGCATTCGGCGTTTTCGCCAAAGGGCGATTTGATGGTCTATACCCTTTGCGATTACACAGGGACGGTGGACATCAAATGCCAGCTTTATTTGCGGAGAAAGACCGGAAACGACTGGTCTGCGCCCGAAAAACTCCCGAATTTCATCAATTCCGATTCCGCTTCCACGACCCAGCCAAGCCTCGCGTTTGGTTACGAGACGGGAAAATTGTCCCTCTTTTTTACCAGCGACCGGAAAGGGGGGCGCGGCGGCATGGACATTTATTCGACAGTACAAGAACCCGATGGCTCATGGGGCGTGCCCCAAAACCTGTTTGCGATCAACACGCCGGGCAACGATATCACCCCGTTTTATGACGGGAAAACGAACACGCTGTATTTTTCAACGGACGGTCGGCGCAGCCTCGGCGGCTATGATATTTACAAAAGCCAGCAAAATTTGCTCGTCGGCGGGCCATCCGCTGACGACCCTATGAACGGTTGGGCGATGCCCGAAAACCTCGGTTTGCCGTTCAACAGCAGCGGCAACGACCTTTATTTTATGGAGGAAAAAGACGGCGAGGCCACTTTTTTTGCCAGCAACCGGCTCGGCTCGGCGCAGATCGACAAGGATGCCTGCTGCTATGATATTTACCGGACGAAACTTTTGCCGTTGAGATTGGAGACAATGGTCTTTTCAAAAATTGGACAAAACCCCATCCCCGGCGTGAACGTCCGGATGGTCGAGGTCGCTGGCCCGGCGGACGCGAACCAAAACACAGGCGATGACAATCAGGCTGATTTTGAGGTCAACCGCAACAAAAAATATATGCTCGTCGCCGAAAAAGAGGGCTTTATTTCGGATACGACCTATTTGGAAACGAACGAGGTGCCGGTCAACCGCGTCTTCCGCTCGACGCTTTTCCTCGACCTCAAACTGAAGGAGGACCCGAAATTTGGGCCCCAAAAAGACCCAAAGCTCACGCCCGGCTGGCTCAACCAGTTCCTGCCCGTGACCCTTTATTTCGACAACGACGAGCCGAACCGCAATTCGTGGGCGACGACGACCAGCCTCACCTACGACCAAACCTATGTGAAGTACATCGGGCGGAAAGAGGAATTTGTCCGCGTTTTCTCCCGCAACCTGGCCGGCGAACAGAAAATCCAGGCCCAAACCGAACTGGGCGAGTTTTTTGAAAAGGACGTTAAATATGGCTACGACCGCCTCGAAACCTTTGCAAAATCGCTCCAACGGTTCCTCGACAGCGGCTATGATGTCGAGATCATCATCAAAGGTTATGCCTCGCCATTGGCAAAACCAACTTACAACCAAAACTTGACCCTTCGCCGCTCCAACTGCGTCCTCAATTATTTGAACACCGCGCAGGGCGGCATCTATCAAAAATACATCAACGATGGCCGCCTTGTTTTGACGACCGTCGGTTTTGGCGAAGAAAAAGCCAAGGCGGGCGTGAACGACAATGCCCGCGACACGCGCCAATCCATTTTCGGCCCCGATGCCTCCCGCGAACGCCGCGCCGAGATTATCGAGGTGAAACTTTTGAAGCAGTAAAAAACGGTTTCGGGTTTCGAGCGGGTTTTGCACCACTTGAAACCCCAAACCCCAAACTCTAATTTTTTTAATTTTAGCCGTATGAAATCTTGGCTTACACTTTTCGGGTGCGCCCTTTTTGCACTCCCCGTTTTTTCCCAGATAAACCTGAC
>JANOQP010000487.1:0-1534 GCA_031414895.1 Saprospirales bacterium | reverse complement strand
CCCAAAAAACCATCCTCCCAACCTCGCTCCTCCTGCTTTTTTGGCTGGCCTACCAAAACATCTACCGCGATGGCCGCCGCGCCGAAATGACCGAGCCGATGGGCGAGGTTTTCCCAAGATTGAAGGGCATTTACAGTGACCGCGAGACGTATGAAAAGTACCTCGAACTGCGCCGTTTGCACGAAAAAAACGGGCCTAATTTGGCCGTAGTCCCGTCCTTCCCATTGGCCGATTTTTTGCTGGGCACGCGCCCCGTTTTGCCCATGGATTGGGAGTCGCGCCTCGAAACAAACGGGCGCAACGAATTGATATTCAATGTTTTAGAAGAAAAAAAGCCCGTCGTGTTGGTGGAAAAAATGTACGGCGAACGCCTCCAAACTGACCCAAAATTTGCCGTCGCGAAATGGGTGACCGAGCATTTTGAAATGACGGAACAGACCACCAATTTTTGGGTCTTCAAACCCAAAAAATAGGGCAGGGGAGCGGTCATTTTTCGGCAGCCTCGACCGGTTTTCCCACAACGAAACCTTTCAAACTGACGATCGCCGGCCCCGGATAGATGTTCGCGAAGATGCGGACGGCCTTGTTTTGCCCGCCCGATTTGTGGGCCGTGTTGAACTTGGCGGTGATTTCGCCCGATTCGCCCGGTTCGATGGCGTGCGTGGGCCATTCCGGGATGGTGCAACCGCAGCTCGATTTTGCGTCGGAAATGATGAGCGGCACGGGGCCCGTGTTCTTGAACTTAAAGGAATGCGTCACGACTGCGCCCTCTTTGACCGTGTCGAACTCGAAAATGGGCTGTTCAAAGTACATTTTTGCCACCCGCGTCGTGTCCACGGTCCCGTCGGCGAGCATCGGGAGGTTGACCACATTATTGGGGTCGGGGTTGCCCTTGGTTGTCTGAACGCCTTCCGACTTGTTTTTGCAAAAAGAAAAAGCAGTCAAAAATGCGGCCAGCAAAATTGGCAAGTGTTTGATTTTCAATGAGTTGAGCATCTTGATATTGTTTTTGTTCAAATTATTTTCCGGGTCAAAATTAGAAATATGGGCCGAGCCAGCCACCATTTTCGCTGCAAATGAAAAACGAAAGGGCCGAGCTGCTTGCCGCCCAAAAACTTTCCCAAAAAAAAATCGCCCGGACTTTTGTGGAAAAATTGCACGGCTATCTTCGCCCACTTGAAACAGGGAACTCAAAACTTAAAACTTAAAAAATGAACAGGGAAATCCACCAATGGTACTCTCCGCGCCTCAACAAAAACATGGAGATCGTCAAGTACGGCCACTTCGGTTTCAACCTCTTGATGCTGCCGTCGGCGGCGGCTGATTACCTCGAATATGAGCGGTTTTTGTTGATCGACAGTTTGAAACCGTACATCGAAGCGGGCAAACTGAAGGTTTTTTCGATCAATTCGATCAATTCCGAAAGCTGGCTCAACAACAAGATGGAGCCTCGCCACAAGGCCATCCGGCACCAACAGTTCAACGGATATGTCGAGAGCGAGGTCGTGCCGTTCATCAAAATGCACTCCTCCGA
>JANOQP010000486.1:0-6295 GCA_031414895.1 Saprospirales bacterium | reverse complement strand
CAAAGACCTGCAAACGATGCGTATCGGGTCGCAGACCCTAACGAGCGATGTGCCAGTAGCTTTTTTAAATAATTGTAAATCAACGACTTATGGATTTTCAACCCGTTTTCACCAAAAAAACCCGCCCCATCGTCATCGCCGGCCCGTGCTGTGCCGAGACCGAGGAACAGATGCTCGAAACCGCGCGGGGCATCGCCGCGACGGGCCGTGTGGATTTTTTCCGCGCCGGGATCTGGAAGCCGCGCACCCGGCCCAATGCCTTCGAGGGGGTCGGCGTGGCCGGGCTGCCGTGGCTGCAAATGGTCAAAAAAGAGACCGGCTTGCCCGTGACGACCGAGGTCGCGAACGCCAACCACGTCTATGAGGCCCTAAAATTCGGGGTCGATATGCTCTGGATCGGCGCCCGCTCGACCGTCAACCCGTTCACGGTTCAGGAAATCGCCGACGCGCTGCGCGGCGTGGACGTGCCGGTTTTGATCAAAAACCCGGTGAACGCCGACCTCGACCTTTGGCTCGGCGCGGTCGAGCGCATCGCGCAGGCGGGCATCAAAAGGGTCGGCGTGATACACCGGGGCTTTTCTTTTTTTGGAAAAACGCCCTATCGAAACCTCCCGACTTGGCAGATCCCGATCGAGCTGATGCGCCGTTTTCCGGGCATGACCATCATCGGCGACCCGTCGCATATTTGCGGGAACCGCCATTTATTGGGCGAAATTGCCCAAAAATGCCTCGATTTGAGCTACGACGGCCTCATGATCGAGACGCACCGCGACCCCGCTGCGGCATGGAGCGACGCGGCCCAACAGGTCACGCCCGCCGGGCTGGTCGAACTTTTGGACGGCCTCATCATCCGCGAGGTCGCGCCGCAGGGCATCGATTTTGCCGACAAACTCGACTCGCTGCGCCGCCAAATCGACCGCCTCGACGCGGAAATGCTCGATGTTTTTGGGAAAAGGATGGCCCTCGCCGACCGGATCGGGGAAATAAAAAGGGAAAGCCAAGTCTCGATCTTGCAGGCCAGCCGCTGGAACGAGATCATCGAGCGGGCCCTCGAAACCGGGGCACGGCTGGGCCTCTCGCCGGGCTTCGTGATGACCATTTTTCAGGCCGTCCACCAAGAATCCATCAACCATCAGGCGCGGGTGATGAACGAGCAAGAGGCGGTGGCTTAAAACAAAAACGTCGGCGAAGTTTTGAACCTCGCCGACGTTTAACGACCCGTCGATACCAGCTTCCGGTCAGCGCGGCCTCTTTTTGGAGGGCGTAGGGAACTCGATGTTTTTGTAGATTTTTGACAATGAAACCGTGCAACCGATTGATTTTAAATGGATTGTGCCATTCAAATCATCGGCAACCGTGTCGCGCCAAAGGTTCGGTTCTTCCCGAAAACGGGACTCGACCCGACATTCGTTTTGCTCGATAAGCACATACTCTTTGAACGAGGGAAGGGTTTTGTACTCCTCGAACTTCCCTTTTTTGTCATAGGCGCCCGTGCTTTTTGACAAGACCTCAACGATCAAAACCGGGTTTAGGAGCAACACCTCGTTTTCGTCCCAAAACAAGGGTTTTTCACAAACGACCAGTGCATCGGGGTACAGGCCAAAGTTGAGTTGGGGCAAATAGACTTTTTGGTTGCTGTTGAGGACCAAATATGCTTTTCCGAGCCTTTCTATTTCGTTCGAAATTGCATTGATGATATTAACCGAAATGATGTTGTGCGTCATTCTTGCCATTGGTAGTCGAATTATTTTGCCATCGTAATATTCGTGCCGCTCCACCGACCGCTCCTCGCGGCGGAGATATTCCTCCAAAGAGTACAGGCGCGGCGTCGGTGTGGGCTTCAAAACGGCCAACGGATTTGTTGCAAATGCGGTAGATTCCATGCGATCCTGATTTTTTTCAATGAAAAGAGGCCTAAACGGGGGGGCTATTTGTGTGCAAAAATAGGTCATTGCCGAGCAACGCACCCTCCGCCGCCCATATTTTTTCAAAACCAAAATCCGCCACCGCCGCGTCCATCGCCGCTCGGATGCGGTCGTTGCCGAGGTTGTCGAGGCTGCCCAAATGGGTGTGCGGCAGCCGTTCGCCCGGCTCGAAATGGCCGTTTTCGACCGCCGCGCCGACCGCTCGATAGGCATCCCGGAACGCCTCGCCGCCGATGACCCGCCGGTTTATTTCGTCCACGGTGAACAGGTATTTGTACTTTTCATCGGCCAGCAAATTAGGCCGGACCTGCAGGTTTTGGAACATCAGCCCCATCATTTCGAGGCAATCGCGGAGCGTCCCGAAAGCGGGAAAAACGACCTCTTTGAGCAACTGAAAATCGCGGTGATAGCCCGACGGGAGATTCGTGGTGAGCAGCGCGACCTCGTTCGGCAGGGCCTGCAAGCGGTTGCAGTGCGCCCGGACAAGCTCCAAAACGTCCGGGTTTTTTTTGTGCGGCATGATGGAACTGCCCGTCGTCAGCTCGTCGGGGAAGGCGATGAAGTCGAAATTTTGCGACATGAAAAGGCAGCCATCGAAGGCCAATTTGCCGAGCGTCGCGGCCACGTTGGCGAGGCTTTGCGCGACGATGCGCTCCGTTTTGCCCCGCGAAAGTTGGGCGGCGAGCGAATTGACGTGCGGCGCGTCGAAGCCCAAAAGCGCGGTCGTCAAGTCGCGGTCGAGCGGGAACGACGAGCCGTAGCCCGCTGCCGAGCCGAGCGGGTTTTTGTTCACCAGTCGCCACGCGCCGTGCATGACCAGCACGTCGTCGGCCAAACTTTCGGCAAAAGCGGCCAGCCACAGCCCGACCGACGACGGCATCGCCACCTGAAAATGGGTGTAGCCGGGCATCAAATCGCCCCGGTGCAGCTCGCTTTTTTCCAAAAGGAGGTCGAAAAAACGGCGGATCTCGACCGTCAAAAGCTCTATTTCGTGCCGGAAAAACAACTTCAAATCCACCAAGACCTGGTCGTTGCGGCTGCGGCCCGTGTGGATTTTTTTGCCCGCGTCGCCACATTTTCGGGTCAAAATCAGCTCGATTTGAGAATGCACGTCCTCCACGCCGGTCTCCAAAATGAAATTGCCGCGCTCGATTTCATGAAAAATGAGCCGCAGTTCTTTCCGCAAAATATCGGTTTCGGCCCCGCTGACCAGCCCCGTTTTGCCCAGCATTTCGAGGTGCGCGAGCGAACCGAGCACGTCGAAACGGGCGAGGCGGAGGTCCATTTCGCGGTCGCGGCCCGTCGTGAAACGCTCGACCGCAGCGGCGGGCGGGGTTTGTTTTTGCCAAAGTTTCATGGTCGAATTTTGTATCAATTCAATTTAGGACTCGCCCACCTGACGACTTCAAGTCGTCTGGTGGCTTTATTTCTGTTAGCCGAAAAAGCGGTTTTTAGCCCATCCATAGCCACCAGACGAATTGAAGTCGTCAGGCGGGCGATAGGCTAAATAGTTACCGAATTTTTGTGTAAACACATAGCCGCATAGGCCACATAGTTTGTTGGAAATCAAAAATCCTATGCCTCTATGTGCCTATGTTTTTCAATAGAAATTGATAAAAATCAATCCCTTCCCTTATTTCTTCCACCCAAATAAACTCATCCGCCGTGTGGCTCCGCGCACTGTCGCCAGGCCCGATTTTGAGCGTCGGCACGGGCAGCAGTGTCTTGTCGGAAAGCGTCGGCGAGCCGAACGGTCTTTTGCCCAACGCCAAACCGGCCTGCACGAGCGGGTTTTCGAACGGGATTGCCGTCGCCCCCAGCCTCATTGAGCGCGGCACGACCGAACAACGGACGTTTTTTCGGATAATTTCGAGCGTTTCGCCGGGCGAATAAGCGTCCGTCAGCCGCACATCGACCACAAAACGGCAGCGGTCGGGGACGACATTGTGCGCCCGGTTCGGCGTTTCGATGACGGTCACCGACATTTTTACCGAGCCGAGCCAGTCCGATTTTTTGGGAAAATCAAAGCTGCGAAACCACTCGATATCGGTCAGCGCGGCGTAAAAAGCGTTCACGCCCTCGTCCCGCGCCGCGTGGCCCGCCCGCCCGGTAGCCTCGCAATCCAGCACGAGGAGGCCCTTTTCGGCGACTGCCATTTGGAGGTCCGTCGGCTCGCCGATGATTGCCGAGTCGAGCGGCGGAAGGTGCGGCAAAAGGCTTTCGAGGCCGCTCGCGCCGCTGATTTCTTCCTCGGCGACGGCGGCAAAAACGAGGTTGAACGGCAAATTTTTCGTTTCAAAAAAATGGCAAAAAGCGGCTGCCAAACCCACGAGGCAGCCGCCCGCATCGTTCGAGCCGAGGCCGAAAAGCCGCCCGTTTTCGATGGTCGGGGCGAACGGGTCGCGCGTCCAGCCAGCCGCCGGGCGGACGGTGTCGTGGTGCGAACAGAGCAAAAAACTTGGTTTTTCGGGATCGAAATGGCGGTTTTTTGCCCAAACATTGTTGCCGAGCCGAGCCGTCGGGATGCCTTTTTTTTCAAAAAAACGATCCAAAATGGCCGCCGTCGCGCCCTCTTCGCGGCTGAAAGACGGGGCGGAGATGAGCTTTTTCAACAGCTCGATGGCCTCGTCGGCTAGCTGGTCTTGAAATATTTTCATAAAAAAGAGGTCAGAGAACGGGTCGCCGCTCGTGAGGGTCTGCGACCCGATACGCATCGTTTGCAGGTCTTTGACCTGCATAATTGGTCGCGGTTTTTAAGCAGGTCAAAGACCTGCGAACGGGACGTATCGGGTCAAAGACCCTCACGAGCGACGCCTCACGAGCGATGGAAAATTCATGGCAAAATGCGGGTGGCCGACGGGTTTTTGCCCATCGCGTTTTCCAACAATTCGGCGGCATGGCCAATCAAGACCGAGGCAACCCCGTTTTCGGCTGCCGCAAAAGCATTGTCCAATTTCGGCAAAATGCCGCCCGAAACCGCCGTTTTTTCCCGCAAAATCCGGTAATCGGCGCGGGTCAATTGCAGCCGGGCGGAGTTTTCATCGTCGGGATTTTCCAAAACCCCCTTTTTTTCAAAACAAAAAATCAGCCGGACATTGTAAAAACCGGCCAATGCCCGCGCGACGACCGAGGCAATCGTGTCGGCGTTCGTGTTGAGCAAATTGCCCATGCCGTCGTGCGTCAGCGGGGCAAAAACGGGCGCCCAGTTTTTTTCAAAAAAGACCCGGAGCGCGGCCACCCCGACCTGTTCGGGCAGCGGGTCGCCGACATGGCCGAAGTCGATTTCAGCCGTCGCCGCACGTCGCGCGGCGGGCAAAATATCGGCATCCGCGCCCGTCAAACCGATGGCCGGGCAGCCAGCCGCCGCGAGTTCCGCGACGAGCCGCCGATTGACCAGTCCGCCATAAACCATCGTGACGAGTTCGAGCGTCGCGGCATCGGTGACGCGGCGGCCAGCGACGTATTTTGCCTCGATGCCGAGCCGTTGGCCAAGCTGTGTGGCGATTTTTCCGCCGCCGTGGACGAGCAATTTTGGGCCGGGCAGCGCGGCAAAATCGCGGACAAAAGCCGCCCGCGCCGCCGGTTCGTCGAGGACGTTGCCGCCGATTTTTATGATAAAAAGGGATGTTTTGCTGTCGTTGTTCATGATTTAGGACTATTCAAGCGGTGACTTGAAGTCACCGCTTGAATTTTTAAAATGGTGGACAGGACGGCCTGCGCCGCCCAGACCCGGTTGCCCGCTTGCTGTGTGACGGCACTTTGCGGCCCGTCCAAAATGGCCGCCGACAGCTCCACGTCGCGGCGGACGGGGAGGCAATGGAGGACGCGGGAGCGGTTCGTGAGGGCCAGTTTTTCGGGGGTGAGCATCCAGTTTTGGTCGTGGCAGATGGCTTTTCCGTAGGGTTCGGTCGCGCTCCAATTTTTCACATAGACGAAATCCGCGCCGTCGAGGGCCGCGTTTTGGTCGGTCGTGGTCGGCGTTTTTCCAACAAAAAAAGGGTCGAGCGCGTGGCCGTCGGGACAGGCGATGGTCAAATCGGCCCCACCCCAGGCCAAAACCCACTCGGCGAACGAGTGCGCGACGCAGTGCGGCAGCGGTTTGACGTGCGGCGCCCAGCTCAAAACGATGCGCGACCTCCGGTTTTTTTCCAAAAAAAGCTCGCGGATGGTCATCAGGTCGGCGAGGCTTTGCAACGGGTGGAGCGTCGCGCTTTCGAGGCTGATGACCGGGATGCCGGACAGTTCGACGAATTTTTGGAAAACGAGGTCGGCGCGGTCGTCGGCGCGGCTTTCCATTTTCGGGAAACTGCGGACGGCCAACAGGTCAAAATAGCTGCCCAAAACCGGCGCGGCCTCGCGGATATGCTCGA
>JANOQP010000485.1:0-11439 GCA_031414895.1 Saprospirales bacterium | reverse complement strand
GGAGACCCCGCGCCTTTCCGCCGCGTCCACGATGACCGTTTCTTCTGAAAAAATGCCCTTCAAGATGTCAGCCGCCATGAATTCCAGCCGCGATTTGTTGCATTTGAGCGTGTCGTTGGCCGCCCGCGCATCCAGCACTTCGTCATATCCGAACTCGAACGGGCGCTTTTCCCCCGCGCATTTTTCGCACGAACAGACGATGATTTTCTGCACCCCCACTTTGTATTGATACGGCTCGTGGACATCCGCCCATTTTTGCATCGCCAGCCGGATAATGTGTTCGCTGGCCTTTCCGCGCGCGCTGATCTCGATTTGGTTCTCTTTTTTGTTTTCCTCGATTTTCATCTGCGCATCGCGGGCATCGGGCATCGGCTGGTTTTTGCCGTCGAACACGGCCCCGCCCTGCCAAATCCAGTCGTCGCCGCCGTCCAGTTCGACCAAAAACTCGTGCATCGCCACCAAAAACTGCGTCGCCAGTGGCCTCGGCAACCATTCATATCGCAGGTGGAGGCGCACGTTTTGGGCCGGATCCCATGCTTTTGGGTGGCTTTCGGGCAGCTTGAACGGCACGACATGCTTCTGCGCCCGCTCGTTGAAATAGCTCAACCGGAACTGCGCCATTAGGTCGCAAATGGCGCGGGCCTGGTCGAGGTATTGCGGTTCGTGCCAGATTTTTTCGGCATCCGCCGGGCGGAACCAGCCCTTGTTTTTCACCAAAATCGGGTCGTCGAACACCCGGTAAAGCGCACCCGTCAGCCATTCTTTGTTCAGGATGACCATGTTTTTCAGCCGCTCCGCCTCGTAATGCACCACATCGCCGAGGCGGTGCAAAATGCGCAGCAGGTTGTCCTGTTCGCTGCGGTCGGGGATGTCCGTTTCGCGGCAGGTTTTGCGGTATTCTTCGATGCCGACCCAGTTTTCGGCCCGCCGGTCGGCCAGTTTTTGGCGGACGGCGGCCCACTCCGCTCAAAACGGGCAAGCGCGAAAACCGCCAACAAAATAGAAAGAAAAAGGAAGCGGGCGGAGTTGGGGCCCAAATCGTGGCGCAGTGCGTCACGAATCCTATCGTAGCGGCGGCAATTCGTGCAACCGGCGCAATTTGTGGCAACCCAAACCCCAAAAAAAAGCGGGCGCCCCCATCTGGGAACGCCCGCCAAAAACACGATGTCGTAGATTTTTAATTCGATCAGAATTTCTCAACGATCACCTGCCGGACCTCTGGGCGGCTGGTTTCGGACTGGATGAAGATCCGGTACGAACCGCTGTGGATGTCGCTGATGTCGAGGCGGTGGGCCTCGTCGACAGCCTCTTTGATCGTCTTGGTGAACACGTTGATGCCCAAGTTATTGACCAAATTGATGGCCACTTTTTGGCCCACGAACTGCGAAAGGTCGACGAAAAGCTCGTCAGCAGCCGGGTTCGGATAGATGCCAATGGCCGGGATCTCGTCGAAACGCACGGTTTGCTCTTGCGAAAAAGAGACGGTGCCGTCTTTCCAGACCATTTTGAGGCGGTAGATATTGTCGCCGACCGACGGGTTGCGGTCAAATGTTTGAAAATAAAGCTGGTCGCCAGCGTTGCCGCCTTTTCCATCAACACGTCCGATTTTTGTGAAATTCACACCGTCGGTGCTGCGCTCGATGTCGAAAAATTCATTTTTGTCGCCCGTGTTGTTGATCCATTTGAGCTCCGAATTGAGGCCCTTGCGATAGGCATTGAACGTCAAGGTGTTGTTCGGTGCGACAAGTGCGCCCGTGCAGGACACCTCTTGCAGTGTCCATTTTTGGTGCTCGTTGCCGCTGCTTATTGGTTGTTGGAAAATCTGCGTGCCGTCCGTGCCGGGGCTCGAGACCAATTTAATGGCCTTTCCAGAATGCTTTGCGACGATATAGACGAAACCGTTGCCCGCATCTTGGAAGCAGAATTTGGTACAATCCTGACCGTTCGCGTTGATGATGTCCAAATACGCGCCGTTGGCAGTAGAGCCGCCAGCGATGTCCAACACCTTGCCGACCGAGCCGGTATATTGGCTCACGATGTAGAAATAACCGTTGCCCGCGTCCTGGAACTTCCATTTTTCGGAACTGGTGTTGTCGATCGTCCATTGATTGGCAAAAGTGCCGGAAACACCGTCGCGGTCTTCCGCATCGATCACTTTGCCGGAGGCCTTGTTCTTGATGTAATAGCATTTCGCCGGATCGACCATGCTGCCCGAACCGGGGAAACCGCCGCCGGGGTTCACCTGCGTGACCACAATGTTGAAGGTGCAGTACGATTTGTTGTTTTTCGCGTCGGTCGCCGTGTAGGTCACCGCCGTCGTGCCGACCGGGAAGGTCGCGCCCGAGTTGAAATTGCTCGTCAAAGTGGGCGTGCCGCAATTGTCCGTGGCCGTCGGAGCGGTCCAAGTGGCGGTCGTCGTGTTCGCGACGGAGGCGATGTTGAAATTGAAATCGCCTTCCGTGACGGTGGGGCAACCGGAATTTGAGCCGGATTTCGTCATCGAATACCAGCAAGATGCGCCCAGTCCCGTGCTGCGGAGGTTCGCGCCGTTGCCAACTTGGAACGACGGCCCGCGCCGCGAAACCGTGAACGTGATGCCGTTGCAAGCACTGCCCGCGCCCGTCAAAGTGCCGCTCATGCCCGTGTAAAAACGGACATTGTTGCCGTAGGTCGAGACCTGCGCCGTGCAATCGAGCGATTTCGGGCTGCCAGAGGGCGGGGCCGTGACGCGACCCGTCCAAGTGACGTTGATGTTGAATTTCAGGTTCGAGTTGCCCTCCGAAGTTGCGAGGCCGGTCATCGTGGCCGAGCCGTCGGCATTCTCCCAGAACATGGAATTGCTGATGCTGAAATGGCTCAAATTGCCGTCCGCGAAATCAAGCCACATCCCGTAGGTGCCAGCCGTGCCGCACTTGTCGGTGTTCGTCGCGGTGTATTTCGCGGCAACGGTTTTCGACTGGTTGCCGGGGCAACCGCTGATGGTTGGAGGAACGGTCTCGTTCGCGCATGGGTCCACCGAGGCGTTCACGTTGATGGTGAAACAACAGGTTTTGACATTGCCGCAACCGTCCGTCGCCTGATAGCACACCGTCGATGTGCCGACCGGGAAGGCCGAACCGCTGTTCAATCCGCTCGTTTTTGTCACCGTGACCGAACCCGTCGTACAGGTCGAAGTGGCCGTCGCGGCCGAATAATTGACGACCGCCGAGTTTGCGCCCTGCGCCGCCGTCACCGTGATATTGTTGGTGCAGCTGATGGTCAGGGCCGAGGCCGCCGAGCCATTTACCGTGATGGTAAAGCAGCAGGTTTTGACATTGCCGCAACCGTCCGTCGCCTGATAACAGACCGTCGATGTGCCGACTGGGAAGGCCGAGCCGCTGTTCAATCCGCTCGTTTTTGTAACGGAAACCGAGCCACTCGTGCAGGTCGAAGTGGCCGTCGCGGCCGAATAATTGACGACCGCCGAGTTTGCGCCCTGCGCCGCCGTCACCGTGATATTGTTCGCGCAATTGATCGTCAAAACGCCCGTCGGCGGCGTGGAACAGGTCGCCGGAGGGACAATCGTAATGCTTTTCGAGCAGGTCGGGTTGTCATCGTCGGTGTAGGTGAAGGTCAAGTTGCCCGCCGAGATCGGGAACGGGCCAAGGTTTTTCACCATATTGTACATGCCCGTGACGGTCGCACCGCCGATGGTCGCTGTCCAGCCCCAAGTTGGGAGGCTGTTCGGATTGGCCGTGACGAGGGCGGTGAAATCGACCGTCCAAGTGTCGTCGGCTGCGGTGTTCGGCGTGCCGTTGTTGTTGCAAATTTTGTTCGCTTCCGATGAGCCGAGCGTCAACGTGCAAGACCCTCCGCCGCCACCGACGGTGAAATAGCCGTCCTTTTGGCAAATTGGCGACCAGCCAGCCGTGTAATAATCGACTTTCACATAATAAACGCCCGCCGGGAGGCTTGGGATGGTCGTCGTCGGTTGCGCACAGTTGCCGGAGCAGCTATAAACTTGCGTCCACGAAGCGTTGAAGACTTGCACCGAAACAATCGGCGCGCTCAAATTTCCGACGGTGATCGAATTGGTCCCCGGCGTGATGGAAATGGTCGTGCAATCGGGGGTGCCGCCGCCGCCGCCCGGATTGACGGTCACGGTGAAACAACAAGTTTTCACATTGCCGCAACCGTCCGTCGCCTGATAACAGACGCTCGAAGTCCCGACCGGGAAGGCCGAACCGCTGTTCAATCCGCTCGTTTTGGTCACCAAAACAGCGCCGGTCGTGCAGGTCGAGGTGGCCGTCGCGGCGTTGTAGCTGACAACCGCCGAATTTGCGCCAGCCGCTGCCGTCACCGTGATGTTGGCAGTGCAATTGAGGGTCAAAACGCCCGTATTGCAGCCGGAGGTTTTCACCTCTTTTTTCACACAGTTCGACTCGTGGATCGGCCCCGTGTAGCTCGGGCAGCCCACGCGCCGGACGCAGCGGATGTACCAAGTTGTTTGTGAAATACTGCCCGGGTCGAAGGTCGCGCCGGTCGCGCCGGGGATTTGCTGGCTCGAAGCCGTCGGGCAGCCCGAAGTGGAGCTCAACCAGACATATTCGAGTGCGCCCGAACCGCCTGCCGGAGCGGTCACTTGCGTAATGTTCGCCGGGTCATAAGGTGGGCAGGCCAGTTCGTCAGAACCAATCGAGCCGGGGCTGGTCACGTCGTCGCAACCGCCGCCGCCGCCACCGACGGTGAAATAGCCGTCTTTCGCGCAAATCTGCACCCATGCGGCATTCAGGAAATTCACTTTCACATAATAAACGCCCGCCGCGAGGCCCGGGATCGAGATGCTTCCGGGGCTGGTCGAATAGGTTTGGTTGAAAACCGACGCCCAACTTGCATTGAAAACCTGCACCATAATAATAGGTGCGGTCAATCCGCCGATGGCGATATTCCCCGAACCGGGCGTGATCGTGATGGCGTTGCAATCGGGGGTGCCGCCACCGCCGCAGCCGGTCGTTTTGACCTCTTTTTTCACACAATTCGTTTCGTGCGTCGGGCCTGTGTAGCTCGTGCAGCCCACGCGCCGGACGCAGCGGACATACCAAGTTGTTTGTGAAATAACGCCCGGGTCAAATGTTGGGCCCGTCGCGCCCGGGATTTGCTGGCTCGAAGCCGTCGGGCAGCCCGAAGTGGAGCTCAACCAAACATATTCGAGCACCCCCGAACCGCCCGCCGGGGCCGTTAATTGGGTGATTCCCGTAGGGTCAAAAGATGGGCAGCCCGCCTCGTCCGAACCGATCGAACCGGGGCTGGTCACGTCGTCGCAGACATTCCCGCCGGGGCCCACGGTCACGGTGAAACAGCAGGTTTTTGTGTTCCCGCAACCGTCCGTCGCCTGATAACAGACCGTCGAAGTGCCGACCGGGAAGGCCGAACCGCTGTTCAACCCGCTCGTTTTTGAAACCGAGACCGAGCCCGTCGTGCAGGTCGATGTCGCCGTCGGCGCGGAATAATTGACGACCGCCGAATTTGCGCCAGCCGCCGCCGTCACCGTGATATTGCTGGTGCAGTTCAGGGTGAGCGTGGTCGTCGCGCAATTCGTGAGCGGCGTTCCACTGACCTGAAAATTGAAGTCCGCGCCCTGCGTCCCCGCCGGGTTTGGGCTGAGCTGGAGGCTCATGTTCACGGGCTGCATCGCGACCGTGTAATTGAGCCACGACGAGCCGCCGTTGGCCGTCGAATTGCGCAAACTTGCGCCCGTTCCGAACTGCGCCTTTGGCCCAAAGGCCGTGAAAGCGACCGATGCGCCCGCGAGTTCATTGGCCGAAACATCGTTGATGCCCGTCAAATGTCCGGTCACGGCGTTATAATAGTACCAATTGGCCGTGGAGGTCCCGGCGCAGGCCCCGTCCGTTTTTGGGCTGCCCGCTGGTGCGGAAAAAGTGCGGCCAGAAAGGATGATGTCGACCGCGAACTTGGCGTTCACTTTCGTTTTGTTGTAAATAACGCCGATGATATTGGCCGTGCCGTTCGAGTTTTCGACCATCGAGCCGCTTTCCCACAGCCATTCCTTGCTCAAATTGACGTTCAAATTGTCGAACCAAAAACCGTAGAGATTGGCAGTTTGGCCGCAGGTATAAGGCGTGTTGGAAATCGTGCGGACGGCAGCAGTCGCGCAGTTCCCGCCGTTCGAGCAGGTACTTGGCGGCGAGACGGTGCCGGTCGTTGAGCAGGTCGGGTTGTCGTCATCGACGAGCGTCCACGTCAGTGTCCCGGCGGAAACCGGGATCGGCCCGATCGTGATCGGCATCCCGTACATCCCATAAACGGTCGTGTTGTTGATCTGCACTTTATAGCCCCAGACGGGCAAATTGTTCGGGTTGGAGACCAGTGTCCCCGTAAATTCGAACGTATAAACGTCGTCCGCCGGGTTGTTGGCCGTGCCGTTGTCGTTGCAGGTCTTGTTGCCCGCCGCGCCCGAAATGGTCAGCGAACAGGTCGAGGTGCCAGTTGGCCGGAAGCCCGCATCGAGGTTGGTGATGACCTGTCCCGCCGCGACGTTGAAGGTCGGCGAAAAGCCGTTCATGTCCGCGTCGCTGTCCGCCGCATCGCTGCCCACGTTTTCGGGGCTTTGAAAAAAGCCGCCGGGGTTGGCAAACTTGACCCGGTAGCTGCCCGGTGCGACCCCGGTGAAGGAATACGCCCCGTTCGCATTGGTGAAAACAGCATTGACCCAGCCGCCCGCAGCGGTCTGGAGCTCGACATAAACATTGGCGAGGCCGGGTTCGCCCCCGTCCTGAATGCCGTTCGAGTTTTGGTCGCGCCACACAAAATCACCGATCGAGCCGGTCATTTTTCCAGCTGCCGGGTTGCCCTCGGCGCGGGTTTGTGTGGTTGGCAGTGCGAGCATAAATGCAAAAAGCACCGCCAGAAGGTAAAATCTACGCATCTGTTTGTTGTGGATTGTGGTGAAAGAAATTAGTTAAAAAGTCCGCTTTTTGGGAGGCAAAACGGTCGGCCTGTTTTTCTTTTTTATCGGGAAAGCAATGTGTGAATTGAGCAAAACGACGGGGTGCGCCCAATTTGGGGGTACACGAGATTAGTGTTGTTTAAACAGGTATGGCGCACCAGGACGGCGCGGCTTCACAAGGATCTGGATTGAAAAAAAGGATAAAAGGAACTCGGCCTGAAAGCTCGTTTTAGGATAAAAACGATGGCCTGCGGAAAAAAGGAAGGAAGATTTTCGTCCATATGTTCGGACGAAATGACGTGCATAATTAGCGGTTGCCCGACATTTGAAACCCGGAAACTGGGTTATTTTTTTGAACGGACGGGCGTTTTGAGGGATTCGCGTAGGGCAAAAAACGCCACCCTGCTGGCAATCTGTTCATTGAAATATCGTGCGCCCAATGCGCCAACCGATGGCCCGAATCCGACCGTTCGACCGTGGTTTTTGCTGGCCCAGTCAAAAAAATCAACCCGCTGGCCGGATTTTTTGCCCGCCCGCACAACCCTATCGCTATCTTCGCACGTTATCCTGACCAAACAATTGTCGTTCATGTCCATTCAAAAACACCTCCGCCCGCTTTTCACGGCGGCTTTGCTCCTCTCTTTCCAATTTTTATTTTCCCAAGCCACCATCACGACCCGCGTCCTCTCCGGCAGGGTGACCGACGAATCCAACGGCGAGCCGATCCCCTACGCGACCGTCGGGTCCACCCTTTTGAACATCGGGACCAGCACTGACGAGAACGGTTTTTATGAACTGAAAATCAAAAAAAAGGTCTCGGAACTCCGTTTCGCCAGCATCGGTTACGACACGCAGACCATCCAGATCCCGCGCGACAGCGAAAAAATGACCATCGACGTGAGCCTAAAACCGCTCACCGGGCAGATCAAGGAGGTCGTCGTGCGTTCCGGAAAATACCGCAACAAGAACAACCCGGCCGTCGAGCTGATTCGCCATGTCGTCGAAAACCGGGACAAGAACCGGGTGGAAAAATTCGGCACTTTTAAAGAGGAGCAGTACGAAAAAACGCTCATGGGCCTTTCCAACCTTTCGGAAAAATACCGCGACAAACGGGTGATGAAAAGCTGGAAATTCGCCCTCGACAATATCGACACGACGCTCATGTCGGGCGTGGGCGTGACGCCGGTTTATATCCAGGAGAACCTCATGGATTTTTACAGCCGCCGCGACCCGAAGGCCAAAAAAATCCGCATCAAAGCCTCCAAGACCGTCAAATTCCCGATGATGGACGACGGCGGCATCGACCTTTATTTGCGCCAGCTTTACCAAGAAGTAGATCTTTACGACAACTCGGTCGTCGTTTTGACCAACGATTTTGTCAGCCCGATCTCCAATAATGCGCCCCTGCTCTATCGATATTATCCCGCCGACACGACCATCGTGGACGGCGTGAAAATCGTCCGGCTCGAATTTTTTCCGCGCCAAAAAATGGACATGCTCTTGCAGGGCGACCTTTATATCGCGCTCGACAGCACCTATCCGGTCACGCGGGCCGTCTTCACGGTGAACCCGAAAATCAGCCTCAACTGGGTGAAAACACTCGAAATGGAGCAAAAATTTGCCAAAAACGCGCAAGGAAAATGGGTTCTCGCCGAGGAAGAATACCGGATGGACTTTGGCCTTTCCAAAAAAGGGATGGGCCTTTTCGGCGAGCGCATCGTTTCGCACCGCAACTCGACCATCGACGGTGCCGTGCCGGATTCCATTTTCAACGATCAATTTGAGCTGCGAAAAATGCTCCCCGGCGCCGAGGGGAAAGCGGACACTTTTTGGAACAACAACCGCCACGTCGAACTGACGCAGGTCGAGGCGGCCACCTATAAAAACATCGACAGCATCCAAGGGACGCCGCTTTTCAAAAAAATACAAAACGTCCTTTTCATCGCCGTCGTCGGCCATTACCGGCCCACGCCAGGCATCGAAATTGGGCGGATAAACACGTTTTACGCCTGGAACCCAGTCGAGGGAAACCGCTTCAAATTTGGCGGACGGACCCGCCCCGAACTTTCAAAAAGGATGAACTTTGAGGGCTATGTCGCCTACGGGACCGAGGACAAAACGTTCAAATATGGCGGCGGCATCAATTTCAGCACCAACAAAAACCGTCCTTACAATGCCTTCCCGATCAGCACCATCCGCGTCAATTATCAGGAGGACCTCCGCACGCCGGGACAGGACGCGACGGTTTTTGTCCAACAGGGCATTTCAAGTTCTTTCACACGGGGGACGAACGACAAGTTTTTCTTCCTAAAACGCCTTGCCATTCAATGGGACAAGGAGTTCAGGAACAAATTTTCGTTCAATGTCGGCTACGACCGTCGCGATTATACGGCCCTCGGCAGCTTAAAATTCATTCCGACCGACGAGGTTTTGATGGAGGGCGCGCCCGTCATTTCCTCAAAACCGTTCATCCAAATCCGTTTCGCGCCCGGCGAGGAATATTACACCACCAAAAACGGCTGGCGGCAGCGCATCAAGTTCAAGAGCATCTGGACGGCGCGATATGGCCGCGGCGTGAAGGACTTTTTGGGCGGCCAATATGATTACGACGAACTCATGGTCAACCTGTTCAAGTTCACCCGCACGCCGCCGTTTGGGTACAACTATTTATACGTCGAGGCGGGCGGCGTTTTTGGCAAAGTGCCCTACCCGCTCCTGACAATCCATAAGGCAAACCAGTCTTTTGGCTATAAATTTCAGGCCTATTCGATGATGAACTTCATGGAATTTGCCTCCGACCGCTACGTTGCCGTGAACATGGAACAGGCTTTTTACGGCTTCTTTTTAAATAAAATACCGCTCATCAAACGCCTGAAATGGCGCGAACTGGCCACCGTCAAAGTCCTTTACGGACAGCTCACCGAGCGCAACACGCCCAAAAACGGCTCCGGCCTCCTCGAACTCCCGTCGCGCACTGATAAAAACGGCGTGGAAGTCCCGCTCACCTACACGTTCGACCAAAAGAAAAAGCCCTACGTCGAGGCATCCATCGGCATCGGCAACATTTTCCATATCGTCCGGGTGGATTTCATCCGGCGGTTCACCTATTTGAACCTGCCGGAAACGTCGAAATATGGGGTCCGCTTTTCGGCGAAACTGGAATTTTGATTTTAACACATAGCCACACAGAGATTTCACAAAGATTTTAAGGCCACGAACTATGTGAAATCTCTATGTGGCTATGTCTTAAAATCAAAATTCAAAGCCCTTCCCTTTCGCTTGCCCGACGATCGTTTCTATCAAAACCTGGTCGAGGGTTTGGGTCGCGCCGGTCTCTTTTTTGAGTGCCTCGACGGTGAAATCGGCGATTTTTTTCTCCAAAACAATCATCTCCTTGCGAAGTTGGATGCGGTCGCGGCGCAATTTTTCGACCTCGGCGACGACCTCTTTTTGGGATTTTCCCTTCCATTCGGCGGGCAGGTCCTCGGTTTTCAGGTCTTTGACAAACGCGACGGAATCTTGCTGATAAGCATCCACAACATCCCAATCGGCATTGGAATACGACGATTTTGCCTTCGCCATCGCCCGTTGGGAAAGGTTGGATTCACCATAAGTTTTGGCATTTGAATCCTCTTTCGACTGCCGCAGTTTCATCGTCGCGCCGCGCTTTCCGTAGCCAAAATAGGTGTCGTTCAGCTTTTTGTTGAGCTCCATCAAAAGGCTGTCGAACGGCGTGGCGACGTGCCGGACGGTCTGGCCGTTGTCGATATTGAGGTATTTGCCTTTGGCAATTTGTGGGCAGTCGGCCCATTCGAGCTTGCGGCCCTCCGTCGGGTCGCCGCAAAAAATGGTGTTCACGATGATGTCCTTTCGGGTCGCGTTTTCGCAACTTTTGTGATAATCGATCGCGCCCTGCGTGAACTCCTCGTTGCCCGCGATGACAATCAAACGCAGGTCGTCCGGCGCACCCGACCACGAAATCGAATCAATTGCCGACTGGATCACCCAGCCGCAAAACTCCGAGCCGCCCCGCGTTTTGAGCGAAAAAAGGGCCTCGCTCAAACCGTCGAGGTCGGTCTTCATCGGCTGGACGAGCCGGATATAGCCGCCGCGCGAATCGAGTTTGTCGTTGCCGTACTCAAAAAGGGCGATCTCGAGCTGCACGTTTTTGTACTGGCGGCGGGCATCGGCGAGGCGGTTGACCATTTTCCAGAGCTGCGATTTGGCCTGATCGATGAGGCCGTCCATCGAATTGGAGGTGTCGAGGAGGAGGGCAACTTGGATCTTGGCCGTTTCCGTTTCTGTTTTTTTTGAAAAAAAAGAAGTGGTCGTTGGTTCTGGTCGGGCAGGAAGGTTTGGGGAAAAACATTTTGCCATCAAAAGGCAGGTGAGCATCAGGTGGTACATGGTCTGGTTGTTTTAAAACGTGAAACGCATGGCGGATGCCCATCCATCTGTCATTGCACAAAACGGTCTTTTTTTTCGGAATTATC
>JANOQP010000484.1:0-1980 GCA_031414895.1 Saprospirales bacterium | reverse complement strand
CGTTCACTGAGGCGCAGATTGAGCGTGTGATCTTGAAAGAAAACGGGCTTTATGTCGCCATTGCCGCCGAAAAAATCGTTGGATATGCCTTCGGAGCGAGCTGGGGATATTGGTCGCAATGGCCGATTTTCGAGCATATGGTCAGTCGGATGCCGCTCGTAAAGTTTCGAGGCGTGGCAATCTCGACCGAAAATTCGTATCAATACGGGCCAATTTGTTTGGACAAAAAAATGCGCGGGATGGGCGTTGGCGAGGGACTTTTCGGGGCGGTGCGGGCCAGTTTTGCCGACAGATATGCGGTGGGTTTGACGTTTATCAATCAAGTGAACGCGCTTTCGACCGCTTTTCACACCCGAAAATTGGGCCTCGAAATCGTCGATGAATTTGAGTTTTTGGAAAAAAAATATTTCGGGCTGGCTTTTTTAAATCAATAGACCATATCCAATCACCACAAAGGACACGAAAGCCCACACAAAGACCACGATGCGATAATCTCTTTGTGTGGGCCTTCGTATCCTTTGTGGTAAATTTAAGCGATTTTCCGAAGCCCTTCCGCCACTTTCGCTTCGGCGATTAGCCCGGCGGGGAAGCTGAAAAAGAAGGTCGTCCCCTGTCCCACCACGCTCTGGAACCAGATGCGGCCGCCGTATTTTTCGGTGATGCTTTTGCAGATGCTCAAACCGATCCCGGTGCCTTCCACTTCCTCTTTGTTGAGCCTGAAAAACAGGTTGAATATTTTTTCGCGGTGCTTTTCCTCGATGCCGAAACCGTTGTCGCGGACGGCAAAAACGACCTCGCGGGCATCCGTTTTGCAGCTCACCCGGATAATCGGCTGGCGGTCGACGGGCGTGAACTTCATGGCGTTGCCCACCAAATTTTGGAAGATCTGCACGAGGTGGACACGGCTCATTTGCAGTGCTGGCAGCTCGTCCGGGTAGCTTATTTCGGCATCTTTTTGGGTGATGATGCCCTTTAAATTAAAGCAAATTTCATCCAAGACCTTTACGACCGGGACGGCCTCTTTGCCCGGTTTTTGATTGAAAATGGACGAATATTCGAGCAAATCGGTCAAAAGCGTGTTCATCCGCTTCGCCGAATCGGACACAAATTGCATATACGTCACCGCTTCCGGATCAAGGTTCTTGCCGAATTTTATCTCCAGCAGATTGACAAAACTGCAGATCGTGCGCAGCGGTTCTTTCAGGTCGTGCGCCGCGACGTAGGCATATTGCCGTAAGACCTCGTTCGACTCGGTGAGCTGGGTGTTTTGATGCTGGATTTCGCGATTTTTTTGCGCCAAAAGCTCGTTGTTCTTCGCGCTCAAACGGGCGATATAGACCAAAAAACCGGCCACCATGAGCAGCAAAAAAAGCGACGATACCAAGATCGTCCGGTCTTGTTGGAAGCGCAGGGCCTGGATATCGCGCTCGGTCTGGACGTTGTCGTATTTCAGTTTGAGCTCGGCGGCACGGCGCGTTTTTTCGACACCAAAAATGGAGTCCTTCAACTTCGTCGAGACCTCCAAATAACCGAGCGCCATGAGCGCGTCGCCGCGTTTTTCGGCCATCAGATAGAGCTGCTCCGCCGATTCCTGCACAATTTTATTGTACTGATTTTCATTGGCAAGGGAATTACATGATTCGAGATATTGTCGTGCCTCCAAATTTTTGCCCATTGAAAGATAGGTTTTCCCAAATTTCAAGAAAAGGTCGGCCTTCACATAATTGTCCATGAAAGGCTCAAATTCGAGTGCCTGTTTGAAAAATCCGAGCGTCTGTTCCGGCCTTTTGAGCCGCTCATAAATCTCGCCGATATAGACGAGCGAACTGGCTATGGCGGGCCGGTAATTGAGCCTTCGATAGGTGGCAAGGGCGAGGTTGAGCTTTTTTAGGGCCTGTTCGTGGTCGCCAAATTGCACCAAGATTTCCCCAAAATCGTGGTGGACATTGGCCAAAATGGAGTCGTTTTTTTAATCAATGT